>QMXA01000001.1 GCA_003661905.1 Thermoprotei archaeon
GTCATAGACAAGAGAAATATAAGTAAGTGCCTTAACAAATAGCTGTAAGCCTTAAATCTCTCAGAAAAATCTGAATTTAATGGCGGGGCCGTAGTTTAGCCTGGGAGAATGCGGGGCTTGGGCCCCCGTGGTCCGGGGTTCAAATCCCCGCGGCCCCACCACCTTAAATTTATATGGGGTCTAACACCTATTTCCTTGGTGCGGATTGACATGTTATATCACCATGTACAGGCCGTTATATCAAATTCAAAGATACGTTCTGAATTCAGTTTCGAATTCACTAGTTGGGATGGTTTTTCTTGGTTGATGTGAAGTTCTTGAGAAACATCCCCAATGACATGCGGTACAGGGTGTTTGATCACCTATGCTACGTAAGAAAGGTAGATTCAAGGAGTTTAGGCATATCACCAGCACCGGTAAACATGGTAAAGAATAGGAAGAGGAGAATTACGGACAGCTGAAGAGGATTCTGGAACTACCACCTCCTGCCACACGCCTTAATGGTTAGTCATGCCTCACGCACTCCTTGAAGGGCCAGGTCTTGCAGGTAAAAAGCTTTAACGCGCTCATGTTGAGAGTTTACCGTATGGATTCAAATTAAATTAACTTTACTGAAGCAAAACAAGTTTGACGAGTTATCCTCGCTTAATGACTATATCGCCTACCTTAACCCCTATGTCCTCAGCCACTACCGGGCACTTAGCCATTAGGAGGAAGTACACTCCCCCCACGTCGCTTAGGTCTTCGTAATTTCCTTGTCCCTTGGATATTACTAGGTCGTGGTTCCTTATCCACGACAGTACCTCAGGTGAGAAGAGCTCAGGTCCCGTGCTAGGCTTGCCGCTTGACACTTTCCTGAACTCTATGTTCGGTAATTTGTCTAGGCCTACGTAGAGGGCATCCTCTATTGTGGCATCGTTGATTGTTGGACCTCCCTTAACGACAAAGGATACCCTCCTGAAGGGTTTCCCCTTGACCCTGATCATCTCCTCTATTAGGAGCTTATCGAAGACAATTTCCCCTGCGTTGTCGGCGAAGTACAGGAGGGTTTCCGCACTTAGTACCTCCCTCCTCAACCTGCTGTAGTCGTCTATGGCTGGCTCCTGCTTCATGACCTTCTCGATCGTTGCTCTTAGGTCATAGGCTTCGACGGCAGCGAAATCAGTTATGTTTCCCGCTATAGCCACCTTAACGGCAGCCCTTAATGAATCCTCAAGCGAAGCTATTAGGGATTTGACCTCGACTACCATTGCTAGGGCCTCATCGTTGCTTGCCCTCTTGAGGTCCCTGTATGGGTCGTCAACACCCGTTAACTCCCCGATTAATTCAGCGACTCTTGACTCTCTAACGAGTTGCGATGGGGTGCCAACCCACTCCATCTCAGTTAAGTGATGCATCACCCTACGTAGTACTTCCTCCTGTACCTTTGGGTCGTTTGTCGCTAGCCTGGCTGCCTTGAGTGCTTGCTTAGCTATGCATACCACGCAGTCTAGCCTGAGCTTCATGTTGCCTCAGCCACGAATAAGGGTACCTCACCGTATTATAGGTTTCTGAACCTTGGGCTTAAGGGAACAATGATTTCTTAGGTATACACTTAGTTCTTTGGATACCTCTACTCCGGAGTAACGTATACCCCAAACTGTAGTACTTAGGAAGTATATAGTACCTCGAACCGGGGTACTTGATCTTTAGTCTTTAAAGAAGGATGTTGTAGGAGATACACATGGTCTTGGCTTTAAGCTTACATAGATATTACATTATGGCATATCGTACTTCAAATAATAGCTGTTTTTGATAACACTAGTTGAATATTGTTTATGCTTACTTGGCGTATCAGCTATATGCTTACTAATAGGCTCCAGCATATGTCTGGAGCCCCCGTGGTCCGGAGTTCAAATCCCTGCGGTCTCATTAACTATAAATATCTACTCATTAATGTTCTCACCATATCGATGTAAATTAATTAAGCAATTTCTTAATAGATTATAATAATTTCTCTCGACATATCAGTTACATGTCTTAGCGTTATGGCTATAAGAGGTGAGATAGAGCTTCAATTTGTGTAGAATACGAGGGATAGCTATAATGCTAGGAGTGTTCAAGGTAAATGATAAGCTTGGAAAGAGATTAGTAATTATATTAAAAGGATTTCCCTGCCCTTGGAAAGATGCAGTTTTTGTCCCTTCGCCTTAGAGCAATTACCGGTATTAGGGATATAATTATGACAAATAGACATATAATTAATTAAGCTATAAAATTTCATATTCAATTAGGATACTATGGAATCTATGAAGTAATTTGGTGAGAATTCGAGGAGTAAATAGTTTAAAGTTCATATGAGAAGTTGGAAAACACATATGACCATATCCCTTTATATATGTGGGCTGAGATGTACAGCTATACTAAAATTAGGTGTGTTAACTAGTGGATATAGTAAGTATGTCACTCATACTATTAGTGGTTTTAGTAATTGCTGTAGTTATCTCTAGAGCTGTAAGAATTGTTCGAGAATATGCGAGGCTCATAGTCTTTAGACTTGGTAGACTCATAGGTGCTAGAGGTCCTGGACTAGTATTACTTGTACCCTTCATAGATACTGCGAAAAGAGTTGATCTTAGGGAGTTTATGCTAGATATTCCTCCACAAACCTGTTTTACTAGAGATAATGCTCCTGTAGACATAGATCTATTTGTATATCTTAAGGTGTTTGACCCAGTAAAATCAGTTATTGAGGTTAAAGATTTCGTAAATGCATCCATAGGCGTGACCATAACTACTCTAAGAGCTGTAATAGGTGATTTAGTACTTGATGACGTACTTGCTAAGAGAGACCAAATCAATAATCTCTTAAGGACGAAATTAGATGAAATAACAGATAGATGGGGTATAAAAGTAACTGCAGTAGAGATTAAGGAAATAAGACCTCCTAGAGATGTTCAAGAAGCCATGGTTAAGCAAATGGCTGCTGAAAGAACTAGAAGAGCTATGATACTAGAAGCAAGCGGTAAAAAACAAGCCGTTATATTAGAAGCTGAAGGACATAAAGAAGCATTAATTAAGGAAGCTGAAGGAGAAAAAATAGCTCGTTTACGTAAAGCAGAAGGATATGCCATGGCTCTTGAAAAAATAAATGAAGCAGCAGCAAAGATAGGCTCAAACACACTATATTTACAATACCTCGATGCACTTAAGAGAGTAGGAGAGTCTACATCAACTAAGATAGTTATACCTTTAGAATTATCAACAGATATACTCAAAGTAGCTAAGAAGTTCATAGAAGGAATAGGGTAAAGACATAATTAGCACTGAATAATTTTTAACCCTAACCAAGGTATCGCTCATCACTATTCTTTAATAATTATCATTTCGAAGACTATCAAGAATATTTCTAAAAATCAATAATCCCCTACATTTGACTCAATTATGACTTGAGAACCTTTAGATTTTTACAACTAGCAAACAATGTTAGTAAGGGTTGCCCGTTTTAGATCTTTAATTACTTAGTTAACGCTTATAATTTGCTTAGAATTATTGACTATCTCCCATGAAGATGTTACATATGTAACAAAAATTTTGATACTATGTAACATTGGCTACGTTAAGTATAACTAGGGTTCTCAAGTTTATCCAAGTAGTAGGTGATACATTGAGAGTAGTGTTAGCATACTCTGGAGGGCTGGATACATCAGTCATACTAATGCTTTTACAAGAAAAATTGGGAGCAGAAGTAATAACAGTCACTGTTGATGTGGGTCAAGAGAATGATTTTGAAGGAATAGCTCATAAAGCTGAGAAGCTAGGCTCAGTAAAACACTACACAATTGATGCAAAGCATGAATTTGTAGAACGATTCGTACTACCAGCTCTTAAAGCTAATGCTCTTTATGAGGATAAGTACCCTCTCTCAAGTGCTCTTTCAAGGCCATTAATAGCTGAGAAACTAGTTGCCATTGCAAAAAAGGAAGGAGCAGAAATAATAGCACATGGATGTACAGGGAAAGGTAATGATCAAATACGATTTGAGTTAACAATAAAAGCACTGGAGCCTTCATTGAAAGTCATAGCACCAGTTCGAGATTGGGGATTAACTAGAGATTGGGAGATAAAATATGCTCTTTCAAAAGGCATACCAGTAAAGACAAAGCCCTATAGTATAGATGAGAATTTATGGGGCAGAAGTATAGAGTGCGGCATCTTAGAAAATCCCTATGCTGAACCGCTAGAGGAGGTATTTAAATGGACTACAGCTCCAGAGAAAGCTCCTGAGAAACCAGAATACGTGACTATAGAATTCAAAGGAGGTGTACCAACAGCGATAAACGATGAGTACATGGATCCTTATAAAGCAATAGCTCTTCTCAATTACAAAGCAGGAAAACATGGAGTAGGGAGGATAGATCATATAGAGGATAGAACGGTAGGAATAAAGAGTCGTGAAGTCTATGAATGCCCAGCAGCAATAACGCTTATTGAAGCTCATAAAGATCTTGAAAAATTAGTATTAACGAAGTGGGAATTACAGTTCAAGAGCTTAGCAAGTGAAATGTGGTCATGGTTAGTATATACAGGGCTATGGATAGAGCCTTTACGAAAGGAGCTCCAGGTACTCATAGATGAAATGAACAAGAGAGTCAATGGAGTTGTTAAAGTAAAGCTATACAAAGGAACTGCAATAGTTGTAGGAAGAAATTCGCCCAATTCTCTATATGATATTAAAGTATCTACTTATGAAGCTTGGAGTACATATGATCAGAAATTAGCAAAAGGATTCATAGAACTTTGGGGACTTCAGAGCGTCATGGCATTTAATAAATTTATGACTAAAACTCATGGTGATTCTTATGATATCTTACCGTGAGCCTCTCTTAGGAAAAACTGATGAAATGATCCTTAAGTACATATCATCTATTAAGGACGATACAGCAATAGTTCACGAAGTATTAGAAGTGTTAATGGCTCATGTACAGCATTTAATGCATAAAAATATAATTCCTCAAAATATTGGTAAGAAAATTACTGAAATTTTATTGGAATTATATAAAGATCCATCACCTCTCTTTTCCATGAGTGTTGAAGATGTTCATGAAGCAATAGAACTTTACATAGAGAGGAAAATAGGTAAAGATGCTGGCTGGTTAGCTATAGCCAAGAGCAGAAATGACCATGTAGTTGCAGCTCTTAGACTAAAGGTTAAGAGATTATTGGTGAAACTTATAGATGAATTACTGAAATTCAGAGCATTGTTACTGCAAAAAGCTAACCAACATTTAGAGACATTAATGCCTGCATTTACACATTTACAACCCGCACAGGTTAGTACCTATGCTCATTATCTCACATATGTAGAAGAAATCTTAGCTACCTATACAAAGTTACTACTATTCATAACAAAGGAGGTAATTGATAAATCCCCTCTTGGAGCAAGTGCTGCAACCACAACAACTGTTCCCATAGATAGATACGAACTAGCATATGAGACCGGATTCAAAGATCTTGTAGTTAATAGTATTGTTGCTACTGGTTCACGGGACTTCTTAGCAATAGCTAGTGCTATATCTACCTGTTTAGCAGTATTTATATCTCGCATAGCTGAAGATATGATTATATTTTCAACTCCTCAATTTAATTATCTAAATCCTGATTCAAGACATTTAGCAACAAGTAGTGTTATGCCTCATAAGAAGAATTTAGTGACAATGGAAATTGCAAGAGCTTGGGGAGGTGAAGCAATAGGACATTTGACAGCATTATTATCAATTCTAAAAGCTCTGCCTTCGGGATATAATTTAGATCTTCAGGAAGCTACTAAGCATTGCATAAGAGTATTGCAAGAAACTATAAACACTTTAACAATAGTTAAGGATTTCATAGAGAAATTAGAACCAAATACTCAATCTATGAAGAGAGATGTAGAACTCTACCCCATAACATCAACAGAGCTTATTGAAACAATCTCTTTAAGACTTTGTAAACCTTATAGAGAAGTGCATAGAAAACTAGCTTTAGTAATTAGAAGTTCTAAAAGCTTCAAGGATGCTTTAGATAAAGTATTTAGTGAACTTGGTGTTTATTTCCTAGAGCTTAAGCCTCCTATAGAGCCTAAGAACTCCATATATGCTAAGAACCATCCAGGATCCCCTCATCCTCTATCAGTTAAGAATTACATAACAAAAGCTGAAAAAAGAATTAGAGATGAATACATAGAACTTGATGTTATGAAGAAGAATTCAAAGAACCCAATATTATGTCAGAAGAATGAGTCTGTGATTTAAAATGCCTATTCAGCATCATAGCAGGAAGAGACTATGTAGATATGGTCTCAGGTCTCTCATAGTTCTCGAGGATGGCGTAATAATTGAAGGCTGTGGTTTTGGTTCTCCAGGAATTCGAGTAGGCGAAATGGTATTTACCACAGGTATGGTTGGATACCCCGAAGCTTTAACAGATCCATCTTTTGAAGGGCAAATACTGATCATGACCCATCCCCTTATTGGGAATTATGGAGTTCCAAGTACAAAGATAACAGAGTATGGACTTCCCTTGCATTATGAATCAGATAGAATTCATGTTGAAGCACTCGTAGTAGCATATGAAACTAATCCAAGTCACTGGACCAGTTCTAAAAGTCTTCATGAGTGGTTAGTTTCCGAGAATATACCTGGTATATCTGATGTCGATACACGAATGCTTGTCAAACATATAAGAGAAAAAGGAGTTATGATGGCTGCTATCGCAGTCTATAACTATAGTGAAGACGTAAATGCTGAATACCTCTTCGAAATCTTAAAGAAAACGACTAGATATGACTACCTAAACTTAGTCGATAGAGTATCTCCATCGAGGCCCATAGCATATACCCCCAATAAACACTGGAGAGAAACGATACTCGTAATAGACTGTGGGGTGAAGTACGGCATATTAAGAGAATTGCTGAGGAGAAAATTCAGAGTTATAAGAATACCATGTAAAGAAAATCCAGTAGAGTATCTCCACGAATATAATGCCAAAGGAGTTGTCTTTAGCAATGGACCTGGTAATCCAATAATACTTAAAGATACTATCAAGCATGCTCAAAATTTAATAGAGTACGAGATTCCTGTTCTAGGCATATGTTTAGGTCATCAGATATTGGCGCTAGCCGCAGGTGGTAGAACTTATAAGCTTAGGTATGGTCATAGGGGCCAAAATAAACCATGTATAGATGTAGAAAGTGGAAAGTGTTTTGTAACAAGTCAAAACCATGGATTTGCAGTAGATGCCGATTCTCTAAAAGATACGGGATTCAAAATATGGATGATAAATGCTGATGACAAGACTATTGAGGGATTGAAACATGTAACTAAACCCATAATAACTACACAATTTCATCCGGAGGCCTCTCCAGGACCTCTTGATACTTCATGGATCTTCGACTTGTTCAGGAAAATGGTCGAGAGGCATGGAACTTCCATCTAAAGTACTAGTACTAGGCTCAGGCGCCATCAAGATAGCAGAGGCAGCGGAGTTTGACTATAGTGGAAGTCAAGCGTTGAAAGCTCTCAAGGAAGAAGGAATTGAAACTATACTTATAAATCCCAATGTGGCAACAATACAAACTAGCCATGAATTAGCTGACAAAGTATATCTCGTACCCCTTAAACTAGAGTTCGTATCAAAGGTGGTAGAGAAGGAGAGACCTGATGGAATTCTCCTAGGCTTTGGCGGACAAACAGCTCTTTCTCTAGGAGTAGCTCTCTATAGACATGGTATTCTCAGTGAATACAGTGTTAAGGTACTAGGAACACCCATCGAAGGAATTGAGAAAGCACTTAATAGAGATTTATTTAGAAGAACTATGAAAGAATGGAAACTACCAGTACCTCCTAGTTTACCCGCCACAACACCTGAAGAAGCAATAAGAGCTGCTGAGAAGCTTGGATATCCCGTTATGGTGAGAATAAGCTTCAATTTAGGAGGTCGAGGATCCTTCATTGCATGGAGAAGAGAGGAGTTCGAAAAATACATTCTCAGAGCTTTTGCACATAGCGAAATAAAATTAGTGCTAATAGAAAGGTGCCTCCACAATTGGAAAGAGGTAGAGTTTGAGGTTGTTAGAGATAGTAGAGGAAATTCCGTGGCCATTGCATGTTTAGAGAATGCAGATTCGATGGGAGTACATACTGGTGAATCAGTGGTTATCGCTCCCTGTCAAACCTTAACCAATAGAGAATACCAATTACTTCGACTAGCTAGTCTCAAAGTTGCTGAAGCTATAGGTTTAATAGGCGAATGTAATGTCCAGCTAGCATTAGATCCGCATTCTGAGATATTCTACATTATAGAGACCAATCCTAGAATGTCCAGAAGTAGCGCTCTAGCTAGTAAGGCAACAGGATATCCACTTGCGTACATAGCTACTAAACTAGCTCTTGGATATACGCTAGATGAGATATTAAATAAAGTAACGGGTGTAACTTGTGCATGTTTTGAACCTAGCCTCGACTACGTCGTAGTAAAAATACCTAGGTGGGACCTTGAAAAATTTGAAAAAATTGAAAGAACGATTACAACCGAGATGAAAAGCATCGGAGAAGTAATGGCGATGGGTAGAAATCTCCATGAGGCATTTCAAAAAGCAATTAGGATGTTAGATATAGGTGAACCAGGCTTAGTAGCAGGCTCATACTATGAGAAGGAGGATAGTCTCGAAGACATACTTGAGAGATTAAGAAGGAAAGAACCTTATTGGCCTCTACATGTAGCTAAAGCTCTTAAGCTAGGCGCAGATATAGAGACAATACATGAGATAACAGGTATTGACAAATTCTATCTATACATAATTAACGATATTGTTAAAATAGCTGAAGAATTAAGAAAAAGAAGTCTAAATGATGCTGACCTCTACCCATTAATTGTAGAAGCCAAGGAGAAAGGATTTAGCGATGAGCAAATTGCTAGACTTCTTAATACATCTCTTAATGAAATTAGAAAGTATAGAATTAGCAAAGGAATAAAGCCATATGTTAAACAAATAGATACATTAGCTGCCGAATGGCCTGCAAGAACGAATTACCTATACATGACATATGCGGGGTTAGAGCACGATACTTTTCAGGGATCTAGAAAGAAGCCACGCGTAATTGTATTGGGTGCTGGCGTATTTAGAATTGGTGTTTCAGTGGAGTTTGATTGGACAGCTGTTAATTTTGCAAATGCGGTAAGAAGAAGAGGATTTGAAGTTATAGTAGTGAATTACAATCCCGAAACTGTATCTACAGATTGGGATATGAATGAGAAGCTTTACTTTGAAGAAATAACTCTTGAACGCATACTTGACATAACCGATCATGAAAAGCCGATAGGTGTTGTTATTTTCACAGGTGGTCAACTTGCTAATAATTTAGCTAAAAAGCTAGAGGACTTTGGTGTAAAGCTTCTAGGAAGTTCAGGGTCTAGCATTGATGAAGCTGAAAATAGAGCTAAATTCTCGAAGCTAATTGAAAAACTAGGACTTAAACAACCACCATGGATTGAAGCTTCAAGCATTAAAGAAGTCTTGATGTTTGCAAATGAAGTAGGTTATCCAGTGATTGTTAGACCTAGTTATGTGCTTAGCGGAACAGCTATGAAGATCGCATATAATACTGAAGAGTTATTGCACTACTTAACACTGGCAGCAAAGGTATCTACAGAATACCCGGTAGTAGTTTCAAAATTCATAGATAATGCTATAGAAGCTGAAGTAGATGCAGTATCTGATGGTAAACGAGTTATTGGAATAACCATAGAGCATATTGAAAGAGCAGGAGTTCATAGCGGTGACGCAACTATGGTTACACCACCTAGAAGATTGAGTAATGAAGCTATTCATAAAATGCATGAAGCTATGCTTAGATTAGCGCTAGAACTTGATATAAAGGGTCCTTTCAATGTGCAATTCATAGTTAAGAATGGAAATGTTTACTTAGTTGAACTCAATCTAAGAGCTAGTAGATCCATGCCTTTTTCAAGTAAATCAAGAGGTGTAAATCTCATGGAACTAGCTGCTCAAGCAGTATTTGATAAAGAATTGAAGATCGGAGAGAAATATAAATACTTTGAAATACCAGCAAAAGCTTGGGCTGTTAAAACTCCACAGTTTTCATGGGCTCAATTGCGTGGTTCCTATCCATTCCTTGGTCCTGAGATGAGGAGTACAGGAGAGGTTGCTTGTCTAGGTTTTACCTATGAAGATGCATTATTGAAGAGCTGGTTATCAGCAACACCAAACACCATACCACCTCGTGGCTCAAATATTCTTATATATACATGTAAGAAGTCTGATGAACAAATACTAAATGAAGCACATCATTTTCTAAAAAGATCAGGGTATAACGTAATAACACTAAAGGAAGTACCGGTTAATAATAATATTGAAGCAATTCCCAAAACACTAGCTATTGAGTATATGAAAAAGGGAAGGATATCACTTGTTATGACCTCTGGCTATGGACCTTCATTAGATTACCATATAAGAAGAACTGCAGCAGACTTAAACATACCTCTGGTTCTTGATGCAACTTTAGCTTATGAGCTCTCTCATACAATTTTGAAACATTCTAGGAAGGGTGGGTGGAGTTTTGAAGTTAATGAGCTTTCTGAATATTGGATCTACTCCAGTAAATACGAATAGCAAGATACCTTCATTGATCATAGGAACAATGGAGAAACGAAGCTTTATTATCTTTACCGAAAATATATTAGAAATCCTGGTCCAAAATTAGTTCCGTATTTCAAATCAATAGTGTGTTCTTGAGAGGCACTGGTTATTTCAATTTATGGTGAATTCAAAAAGCAATATGAAATATAGTATTTAATGTGTTACACATAAATACCATCAGAACTTCAAGTGAATTGAAGGAATATCTAGGTTCATAAAATCTATGAATATACATAGATCAATCGTTTTTCAGGTAATAAGCTAAGAATGATAAGAATTATTTAATAGAGTTATTATTGGTAATTAGGTCAAAACTAAAGTAAAATGTTAGAGTAATAAACCTCGCTAAGGCGTTTAAAGTGCTGAATGCTTTAGGTAATATATTAGCATTGATAATAAGTTTTGCAATCTTAGGTATTTTTCTATACCTAAAAATTCATATAGGTATTGTATTAGTGGCTACGTCCATAATCATGACCTTCATTTCCCTAGGACCATTATCAGTGCCCGACATAATTCTACGTACTGCATGTGATGGAAATACTATTAGGTTAGTGATAATCACATCTCTAATTATGATATTAATTTCGATATATAAAGAAACTGGGTATATTGATAGACTCAGTAAGAGCCTCAGGAAAATACTTAAGAAATCATCCCTATCCCTAATGATCATACCAGCAGTTCTGGGTCTACTTCCAGTTGCTGGAGGTGCTTTAATGTCAGCTCCTCTAGTTGATATAGAAGGAGATAGACTGAAACTTAGTGCTTCTGAAAAAGTTTTTATAAATATATGGTTTAGACATTTAGTATTCCTTATTTATCCACTAAGTCAAGTACTCATTCTCATAGCAACACTTTCTGGTGTAAGTATTTGGAGCATAATAATAAGACAAATGCCTGTCATGATATTCATGCTCGTTTTAGGATTTGCAATAAGCTTTATCAGAAGGAGTGAATTAAGGCATGATACAAGCCATGAATCCTATCTTGGTAATAAGCATGCTTATTACCAACTATATATCGAGCTTCTCAAAACAATTCTGCCTATCATTATCCCAGTGTTAATATCTATCTTGGTAGAGTTAGATCTTTCAATCTCAATTTTGGTGGGTATTATCATTCTTATAATTCTCTCTAGGCCTCGATACATAGTATTTAAGCATATTTTAAAGGATAGTAAATTATACCTCATAATATTGGCAGCTTTCGGAGCTATGTTATTAAGAAACACCATTATTCACACAGGTATTCAGAATTTCATTGCCTCATCTATAATTAGAATACACATACCATTCACACTACTAATGATTTTGCTACCCATGATACTAGCTATATTAACGGGGATGACATATAGTAGTTTGGCTATTTCAATACCTATATTGCAAACTATTAGTGATTTCACAGTTAAAGAAGCTAGTTTAGCCTACATCTCTGCTTTTATTGGATATCTAGGAGCTCCTACTCATTTATGTTTAATTCTATCTCTAAATTACTTCAGATCGTCATTATTCATGGCCTATAAGTATTTGCTACCCGCTAATGTAGCAACACTAGTGTTTGCAGTACTGTTATATCTTGTGTGGTAACCATGAATATTCATATCGTAGTTAGTTTATTTGATGATGGTATGAGAAAATACGGTGCTAGCTCTTGAATGTTAATAAATTGCTACTCTTAATTCTAGCAGTATTTGCAGTCTCTTGGGCTTCTATATTCGTTAGACTGAGTAATGCCCCGGCTACTATTTGTGCTTTTTGGAGAGTTCTCATATCATCACTACTAATTCTCTTACTTGGACATTCTATGTTTTTAGAAGAATTGAAATCTATTAGCATTAAAGATCTCGGCTACTTAGCCTTTTCAGGAACAGCACTTGCACTTCACTTTGCTCTATGGATGAAGTCTTTATTTCATACATCAATAGCTATAAGTACAACAATAGTGAGTTCACATCCTATATTCGCATCTCTATTTATATTCGCATTCATCAGAGAGAAGCCTTTAAGGATACAGATACTGGGCTTAATTCTGGCTATTATAGGAATTAATATACTCTCATTTAGCGGAGAAATATACTTCAGCAATATATTAGGGCCTCTATTAGCTTTAGCTGGTGCTATTTGTGCAGGAGCTTATTTTGCAATAGGTAGAGTGCTTCGCCAGAGAATATCCCTAGTAACTTATGCATCTATAGTATATTTAGTAGCTGCAATAGTTTTATTTATGATCAACATTATATATCATATACCTTTAATGTCTTACCCTTTACATTCTTGGATATTCTTCTTACTCTTAGCCCTGGTACCAATGATGCTTGGACATACAGTACTTAATTATCTTCTAAAATATTCAAAGACCATTACAATTACCTCAGTAACTCTTGGAGAGCCCATTGGTGCAACATTACTTGCATTATTACTACTTAATGAAGCGCCTGCTACCATGACATATCTCGGTATGGTAATCACATTGATTGGAATAGCTATAGTTCTTCTATATGAGAAATAAGAAATTGTTTAATTTAAGGAGTTCTAGCTGAAAGAGCTATACCGCATGCAAGTTCTATTGCATTCTTTATTTCAGTAACTGAGCTTAATGATGAGAATTCAGCTATGATTCTTCCACATGCAGATACTATAAGTCTACTTCTCTTAAGCCTAGGTCTTCTAATTCTTATGAATGATGCTTCAGATCCATAAATCCTAGCTAATACTTTAAATATCTTCTCAAGTTCCTTTCCATAGTCATCCTTAGGTGTATAGTACAATATTACAAGTACTCCCTCAAAATCATCATCAGAATTATCAGTACGAGACACTTACATCACCATGTTAGGGCGGGCATTGTGAGAAATTAAAGTTTCTGTAAATAATCCCAAGTAGTAGGTTTAATACCCTGATAATCATTGTGAGAAGGAAAAAGATATATAAAATATCCATGGAGATAAGAGCAACACAATTGGTGAGTATGTATGAGTAGTGAAGTAGCAACACTTCATACATATCCAGTTTATTCAGTGCCAAAGAAAGGTACTCTATACATACATGCATTAGCTCATTACATAGTATCACAGGTAAAGTCAATAACCACCTTAATAGATGTAGGAGTGACTCCCATAAATGAATTGTTAGAACTAAAAATGCTACTACTCGATATTGCTAGTAGTGCTAAGTTATATAGATACATAAAGGGATTAGCACCAGAATTAAGCAATGCTATGGGTAGAGATCTCATAAAGGCTTCAACACTTATTAGTAGGAACTACTTAACACAAGTGCTAGTTAAGGCATTCAAAGCTCTGCAAAAGAACCAAGTAGAAGAACTTAAGGATGCGATTATGGATCTAGCTACAGTCCTTGACTTAAATTTTGAAAAAGCACCAACAGCTACGAAGATATTATCAAAAGAAAATATTTGTGAAGTTTCATCACTACTAGCACTACTAATAGCACTAAGTATGAGAATTGAGGGGAAAGGAGCCTAGAATAGAAAGGTTTTGTGGCGGGCCCGCCGGGATTTGAACCCGGGACCTACGGGTTAAAAGCCCGCCGCTCTACCAGGCTGAGCTACGGGCCCTCGTAGAGAATCAACATTAGGAAGGTTAATAAGTTTGGTTCAAAGCTTTGATAAGTGGGCTGAAGATTAGAAATCCTTTTTACGGGTGTTAGAGTGCAATTGTGCTAGACACTGCAGTAGTAATATATTAGGGTATCTAACTATGGCACCTAAGAAACTAACTAAAGTTATTCTTAAGCATGAACTTGTACCTAAGCATGAAATCGCTAAACCAGAAGAAGTAGCTGAGATACTTCGAAAGTACGGTATAAAGCCTGAACAACTTCCATGGATAAAAGCATCAGATCCAATAATAAGAGCAATAGGAGCTAAACCAGGTGATGTTATAAAAATTACTAGGAAAAGCCCAACCGCTGGTGAGGTAATAGTGTATAGATATGTAGTTCCAGGGTGAGAACTATGGGTTCATTGTCAGGTGAAAGAATAAATCTTGACACTAATGCTAGGTGGACATTAATAGAAGTTTTCTTCAGAGAAAAAGGACTTGTAAGACAACATTTAGATTCTTATAACCGTTTCATAACACATGGAATTAAGGAATCGATAAAAGATGAAAGCATAATAACAACAAACATACCTGGACTAAGAGTTGAAGTTAGAGACATATACGTTGGAGAACCCATGGTTAGAGAGGTTGATGGTAGTGAGAATAGAAGTATCACACCTATGGAATGTCGCTTAAGAAACCTAACATATTCAGCTCCCATTTATGCAAAGCTTGTCTTATGTGAAGGTAATGTATGCGGAGAACCTGAAGAAGTAGTAATAGGCGAAATGCCGATAATGCTTAAATCCGTAAAAGATAGAACCTCAAAAATGCCCCCTGATAAATTAATAAGAATTGGCGAAGATCCTAAAGATCCTGGCGGATATTTTATAATAAATGGTTCAGAAAGAGTTTTAGTAATTCAAGAAGATTTAGCAATAAACAGAATACTTGTTGATAAGGGACGTGAAGGAACTAATATAACTCATACAGCTAAGGTCATATCTGCAACTGTTGGGTATAGAATACCGATAATACTTGATAGACATAAGGATGGTACATTACACCTATCATTCCCACCAATACCAGGTAAGATACCGTTTGTAATAATGATGAGAGCTCTTGGTCTAGAAACAGATGAAGAAATAGTATTAGCTGTTTCACCTGATCCAGATATACAAAGTGAGCTCTTACCATCACTTCAACAAGCACAAGCAATAGCTACAACGGAAGATGCTCTTGATTTTATTGGCAGTCGTGTTGCAATAGGACAAGTTAGAGAAAGTAGAATTGAAAGAGCTAAACAATTACTTGATAAATACTTCTTACCACACATAGGCACCGAAGGTACAGAGGAAATTCGTAGAAAGAAGGCTCTGTTCTTGGGTCAAATGGCCTGTAAACTTATAGAATTAGTCTTAGGAAGAAGAGGAGTTGATGATAAGGATCATTATGCAAATAAGAGACTAAAGCTCGCAGGCGATTTGCTAGCAATGCTATTTAGATCAGCTTTCAGAGGTTTTGTTAGAGATTTAAGATACCAACTAGAGAGATCAAGAAGCAGAGGTAAAAGAGTAAAACTATCAATACTAATAAGAAGTGACATAATTACAGAGCGTATAAGACATGCAATGGCTACTGGTAATTGGGTTGGAGGAAGAACTGGTGTTAGTCAAATACTCGATAGAACTAATTGGATTTCTATGTTAAGTCACTTGCGAAGAGTAGTATCACCTCTGAGCAGAGGTCAACCACATTTCGAAGCTCGAGATCTACACGCAACTCAATGGGGAAGATTATGTCCCTTTGAAACTCCTGAAGGACCTAACTGTGGATTAGTTAAGAATTTAGCATTAATGGCATATATATCCGTAGGTATGGATGAGAAGATCATAGAGAGATTATTAATAGAGAAACTAGGCGTGATGCCCGCCATCAAAGTACTTGAAATGATTAGAAGACATAGAATAGGTGCTGAAGAGCTATTTAAATATAGTAAAGTGTTTCTAAATGGAACATTCATAGGTTATCATAGAAATGGTGCTGAACTTGCAGAGAAAATACGTAGGTTAAGAAGAAAAGGAGAGATACCGCATGAAGTTAATGTTGCGCATTATAAAACAGAGTTTATTGATGAAGTCTACATAAATTGTGATGCAGGTCGTATACGAAGACCATTACTTGTCCTTGAAAATGGTAAGTTGAGATTAACACAAGAACACATTGAGAAGCTTAGACATGGTGAAATGTCATTCAATGATCTAGTTAGGGAAGGTGTAATAGAGTATCTTGATGCAGAAGAGGAAGAGAACGCTTACATAGCTCTAAATCCTGAGGATGTAACTCCTGAACATACACATTTAGAGATATGGCCACCTTCAATTCTTGGAATAGCCGCTGCTACAATTCCATTTGCAGAACATAATCAGTCGCCAAGAAATGCTTACCAAGCCGCAATGGTTAAGCAAGCATTAGGACTTTATGCAGCTAATTACCAATTAAGAATGGATTCTCGATCTCATCTGCTTCACTATCCACAAAAGCCCTTAGTTCAGACAAGAATGCTCGATATAATAGGATATAATGAGAGACCAGCTGGACAAAATATGATAGTGGCTGTAATGAGCTTTACTGGTTATAACATGGAAGATGCTATAATAATGAATCTCTCAAGTGTTGAAAGAGGATTAGCTAGATCAACATTCTTTAGAACATACACTACTGAAGAACGAAAATATGCAGGAGGGCTTGAAGATAGAATTGAGATCCCAAGCCCACAGGTATGGGAGTATAAGGGAGCAAAAGCATATGAATTACTTGATGAAGATGGAATAGTTAAAGTAGAGGCCGAAGTTAAGAGTGGACATGTTCTAATAGGCAAAACTAGTCCCTCTAGATTTGCTGAGGAATATCGTGAAAGAGGAATAGGAACTATGAGAAGAAAGGATGCCTCAGTAACTATAAGACATGGAGAGAGAGGAATAGTTGATTCAATAGTCATAACTACAAGTCAAGAAGGATACAAATTAGTGAAAGTAAAGGTAAGGGATTTAAGAGTACCAGAGTTAGGAGATAAGTTTGCATCAAGACATGGACAAAAGGGCGTTATAGGCATGCTCATACCTCAATATGATCTACCATATACAGCTGAAGGTATAACACCTGATCTAATAATAAATCCACACGCACTTCCCTCAAGAATGACCCTTGGACAGCTCATGGAAAGCATTGCAGGAAAAGTTGCTGCACTTAGAGGAAAGGAAGTTGATGGAACACCTTTCTTCTCCGAGGATATAGAGGATCTTAAGAAATCACTTCTCCTAATGGGCTATCCTCTAGATGGAACAGAGCCTATGTATGATGGAAGAACAGGAGAGCTTATAGGTATACCTATATTCATAGGAATAGTGTATTATCAAAAACTGCATCACATGGTAGCAGATAAGATGCATGCAAGAGCTAGAGGACCTATACAGATCTTAACAAGACAACCAACAGAAGGTAGAGCAAGGGAAGGAGGTTTGAGATTTGGTGAAATGGAAAGAGATACATTAATAGGTCACGGAGCAGTTGCTCTCTTAAGAGAGCGCCTTCTAGAAAGTTCAGATCGAACATACATATATGTATGTGAGTTATGTGGTCATATAGGTTGGTTCAATAGGACTAAGAATACCTATGAATGTCCTGTTCACGGAGATAAAGGAATAATGCATAAGATTGAAGTCTCATATGCTTTCAAGCTCCTTCTACAAGAATTAATGAGCATGTTAATAAGGCCTAAGATAATACTAGGTGATAGATTCGAACTTGCAGAGAGGTGATATTCATGAGTGAACCAAGTAAGATAATTAAAGCAATAAAGTTTGGGATTTTATCTCCAGATGAAATTAGAAAAATATCAGTTACAGCAATAGTAACTGCTGAGACATATAGTGAGGATGGAACACCCATTGAAGGCTCGATAATGGATCCAAAACTAGGTGTTATTGAACCTGGTAAACGCTGTCCTATATGTGGAAATACCATGGGGAATTGCCCTGGTCATTTTGGCCATATAGAACTTGCCCTCCCAGTAGTACATCCAGAATTTGCAAAACACATATATGATTTACTAAGAGCCACATGTAGACATTGTGGCAGAATAAGAATTCCTCAGGAAGATATTATTAGATACCGTAGATACTTGGAGAGCTTAAAGAAACGATGGCCTATGTTAGCTACGAGATTTTCTGAGTACATAAAGCGTAAAGCAATGAAGGCTACAATGTGTCCTCACTGTGGTGAGAAGCAGTACAGAGTAAAGTTCGAAAAACCAGCTACGTTCTATGAAATTTTAGAAGAGAGAAAGGAAGGAATGATAAAGCTAAATCCAGTAATGATTAGATCAAGACTTGAAAAAATACCTGATGAAGATTTAAAGCTCATGGGACATGACCCATCAGATGCTAGACCTGAGTGGATGGTTATAACAGTCTTACCTGTACCACCGCTATCTGTTAGACCCTCCATATTCTTAGAAACAGGAGTTAGATCTGAAGATGATCTCTCACACAAACTTGTCGATATTGTAAGAACTAATGAGAGACTAAGAGAGAACTTATCTGCAGGAGCTCCTCAAATAATTATTGAAGATTTATGGGAACTTCTCCAATATCATGTAGCAACATATATAAATAATGAAATACCTGGTGTTCCACCAGCTAAACACAGATCAGGCAGACCCCTTAAAACCTTAGCTCAAAGACTTAAAGGAAAGGAAGGTAGATTTAGGGGGCATTTATCAGGTAAAAGAGTAGATTTCTCAGCACGCACAGTCATTAGCCCTGATCCCTATCTGAGCATTAATGAAGTCGGCGTACCTGTTGAAATAGCAAAGATATTAACAGTGCCAGAGAAAGTAACTGAATGGAATCTTGAAGAACTCAAGAGATATGTATTGAATGGACCTGAAAAATGGCCTGGGGCCAATTACGTTATTGCACCCGATGGTAGAAGAATTGACTTGAGATTTGTAGATACAAAGTCAATAGCTGAAAACCTAGCTCCGGGATGGATAGTTGAAAGACATCTAAGAGATGGCGATATAGTCTTATTCAATAGACAGCCTTCGTTACATAGAATGTCTATGATGGCTCATACAGTTAGAGTATTGCCAGGTAAGACATTTAGGCTTCATTTAGCAGTATGTCCACCATACAATGCAGATTTTGATGGAGATGAAATGAATCTACATGTTCCTCAGAATGAAGAAGCAAGAGCTGAAGCGAAGATATTGATGATAGTTCAAGAACACATACTATCACCAAGATATGGAGGTCCAATAATAGGTGCAATTCAAGACTACATAAGCGGTGCATACGTTCTTACGAGTAAAGCTACTCTCCTAACTAAAGAAGAAGTATCTGAAATATTAGCAGCAGCTAGATACATCGGAGAAATACCTGAGCCAGCAATACTATCACCGCAAAAGTTATGGACCGGCAAACAGCTTGTAAGTTTATTCCTACCCAAGGACTTTAACTTCAGAGGTAAAGCTAAGGTTTCGGCAGGATATCTAAAATGTGAGAATGAAGAGTGTTTCTGGGATTCATATATCATTGTTAAGAAAGGTAAGTTACTACTAGGAGTACTTGATAAGAAAGTAATAGGTGCTCAGGAAACAGAGACATTACTACACTGGTTAGTTAAGGAGCATGGAACGGAGTTTGGAAGAGAGTTCATGGATAAGGTATTCAGAATGTTTGTAAGACTTTTAGAAATAAAAGGCTTCACTATGACTTACGATGATGTAGTTATACCGAGAGAAGCTGAGAAAGAAATCGAGGTAATACTTCAAGAAGCATATAGAAAAGTCCAAGAACTTATAGAGCAATATCGAAGAGGAGAACTAGAGCCAATTCCTGGACGAACACCTGAAGAAACTTTAGAATTGAGAATTATGGAGGTACTAGCTGAAGCCCGAGACACAGCAGGAGAAGCAGCAGCTAAATACTTAGATCCATTTAACCATGCATTTGTTATGGCAAGAACAGGTGCTAGGGGCAGTTCGCTTAACTTGACCCAAATGGCAGCAGTTCTTGGTCAGCAATCAGTCCGTGGAGAGAGAATTCAAAGAGGATATACGACAAGAACTCTTCCTCACTTCAAACCAGGTGATGTAGGGCCCTTCGCTAGAGGATTCGTAGCTAGCAGCTTCAGGAAGGGATTGAATCCTATAGAAATGTTCTTCCATGCAGCTGGAGGAAGAGAGGGATTAGTCGATACAGCAATTAGAACCTCACAAAGTGGCTACATGCAGAGAAGATTAATAAACGCTCTCCAAGATCTATATGTAGAATATGATGGAACCGTCAGAGCTTCGGATGGATCTATAGTACAATTCAAATATGGTGAAGATGGAATAGACCCAGCTAGGAGCTCACATGGAAAAGCAATAAATGTTAAAAGGCTTATTGAGAGGGTAGCGGGATGGAGACTGTAAAGTACGTATCAGAGAAGGAACTCAAAGAAATACTGAAAGAAGCTGAGAAGATACTACCTCCAAGACTAATTAATGAACTCTATGAAGAGCTTAAAGAGCAAGCATTAACACGTGAAGAAGTTAAGAAAATAGTTGATTTAGCTATAAGTGAGTACTCATCATCACTAATAGAGCCAGGAGAAGCTGTGGGAACTGTAGCTGCTCAGAGTATCGGAGAGCCAAGCACTCAAATGACATTAAGAACTTTCCACTATGCAGGAGTTAGAGAGCTTAACGTAACTCTAGGTCTACCACGCCTAATAGAGCTTGTTGATGCAAGGAAAACTCCATCAACTCCTCTAATGACTGTTTATCTAAGGGAGGGTTATAAGAATAGCAAAGAGAAAGCTACAGAAATAGCTAGAAGAATAGAGTTCACTAAAGTAGAGAATGTAGTAAAAAGAGTAATTATTGATATCATAAGCTTTAGTATAATTCTTGAACTCGACCCTGAGATGTTGCATGACAAAAATATTACAAGAGACCATGTTATAAAGTCACTAAGCAGGCTTAAGAGTTTAAAAGCAAATATAGTTCCGGATCCTGAAGACCCGTATAAAATAACTATAGAAGTTCCATTTGAGAAAGAACCTGATTATGCAAAATTATTTAAGCTTAGAGATAGAATTCTAAATACCAAAATCAAAGGGATAAAGGGTATTAAGAGAGTTATTGTTCAGTGGCGTAATGGAGAATATGTATTGGTATGTGATGGATCTAATTTAGTAGCTGTAATGAGAATTCCTGGTGTAGATCCTACAAGAACCATAAGTAATAATGTGAAGGAGGTTGAAGAAGTACTTGGAATTGAAGCTGCTAGACAATTACTTATAAAAGAGATGATGAATGTATTAGAGGAGCAGGGATTAGATGTTGATATAAGGCATGTAATGTTAGTAGCTGATATAATGACAAGAACAGGTATAGTAAAACAAGTAGGCAGACATGGTGTAGCTGGTGAAAAGCCAAGTGTACTTGCGAGAGCTGCTTTTGAAGTCACTGTTAAGCAATTAATTGATGCTGCAGCTAGGGGTGAGGTTGATGAATTAAGAGGTGTAGCAGAGAATGTTATAGTAGGTCAATACATACCTCTCGGAACTAGTAGAGTAAAACTGCTTATGAAACTACATATACCAACGAGAACTAAGGGTGAAGAGAGATGAGTGTTTCATTAGATAATATAATTAGAACAATTATAAGAACAGGAAAAGTTGTGTTAGGATCTAAAAGATCCATAAAGTTAGTTAAGCTCGGCAAAGCAAAGGCTATTGTCATAGCTAGTAATGTACCCTCAAATATTAGATCTGATATCGAGTACTACGCTAAACTCTCACACATACCAATAGTAGAGTATCCAGGTACTAACATGGAGTTAGGAGCTATATGTGGTAAACCGTTTTCCGTAGCTGTGCTCACTGTTCTAGATCTTGGCTCTGTACCTATAGAAAGTCTCCTCATGTTTGCTAAGAGGTGAAAGCTTGCCTGAAATAAAATTAACAGCTGAAGAATTAAGATACATATCATTGTTCCAAGATTTTACAGGAGCTACAGTTAGAGATTGCATAGTAGATGAGAATAGTAGTACCCTAATATTCATAGTAAATAAAGGACAAGCAGGCTTAGCTATAGGAAGGCGTGGCACTAATATTAAGCAGCTACGTAAGCTAATAGGTAAGAACATAGAAGTTGTTGAATGGGCTGATAACTTCAAGGACTTCGTTAAAAATATATTTATGCCTGCAAGAGTCTTAGGAGTAAAGCTTGTCAATACACCTTCAGGTAGGAGAACAATATTTGTAACTGTAGATCCTAGAGACAAAGCTATAGCTATAGGGAAGGGTGGACGCAACGTAAATAAAGCTAAGCTAATACTAAAGAGGTATTACGATATAAATTCCGTAGTCATAGTGTAATAAGAGTTTTAAGCTCTAAATCATTTCTAAGCCGCGTAGGTGTGTAGTCAGTGCCAGGGAAAAAAGCTCCAAACGGTCTTTACGCTGCTAGGAAACTTAGAAAGAAGAGATTGAAATTTAGATGGAGTCAAAGAGAATTCAAAATACGTATGTTAAGACTTAAGGAAAAATACGATCCACTAGAAGGAGCCCCAATGGCTAGAGGAATAGTATTAGAGAAAGTAGGTATAGAATCTAGACAGCCCAATTCAGCTGTAAGGAAATGTGTAAGAGTTCAATTAGTGAAGAATGGTAAGGTAGTTACAGCTTTCGTACCTGGTGACGGAGCGATAAACTTCATAGATGAACATGACGAAGTAGTAATAGCAGGAATAGGTGGTAGTAGAGGAAGATCTATGGGTGATCTACCAGGCGTTAGATACAAAGTCATAATAGTAAACGGAGTTTCATTAGATGCCTTATTAAAGGGTAAGAAACAAAAGCCAACTCGATAAATATATTTAGAATTCTTCAGATTCCTCGTCCCTAAGCATAGATTCCTGAATAAATACTAAATCTTCTGAGACATACATAGGCACATTAAATAGCTGAGCTAAGAATAGTGCATGGCTAGGTATCATTTTCTTCACTATGACTGCTCCCTCTACATCTATGTACACAGAGGCACCATAAACCATTAAATCTGGATCTAAGTAATCAATTACAATTTTCCTAATTCTTCTTCCTATGGTATTCTCTAATTCTGATGATAATAATGATAATAAGTCAAAGATACTAGACCTTCCAGTAGGGTTCTTAATCTTTTCCCCTTCATGAGTAATTGTACTAAGGGCTATTACAATTTCGTAAGGTACACTGTAGAGTATGAATGTCTTGCCATTTTCTAAATTACATACAATTACAGGTATAGGTGGTTGTGATGGAAGTACGTATCCCTCTATATCTGTGATTCTAATATGCTTTGATTTTTCCAATATAGCTGCCCGGCACCCCCTTTGCTAATGAGTTTATATCTTTACCTATCTCAAGGAAAAAATATAAGGCTCCCTACTCATCTACTGCAGGTAGTTAAGGGGCGTTGATCAACATGAGTGAGGAGGCAGCTGTTTCAATTGAAGACTTCGTATCATATGAAGATATAAAGATATTTGATAAATGGAGCTTCAAGGGAATTGTAATAAGAGATCCTAGTCTTAAGAAATACATCTCTCTTAAACCGGTTTATCTACCACATACAGGAGGTAGGCATGAACATAGAAGATTCGGAAAAGCTGAGGTGCCTATAGTTGAGAGACTAATTAATAAGCTTATGAGACCTGGAAGAAATACTGGGAAAAAACACCTGGCATATAATATTGTTAAAAGAGCATTTGAATTAATATATCTAAAAACCAAGACAAACCCATTACAAGTGCTCGTGAGAGCTATTGAGAATGCAGCTCCACGTGAAGAAACTACTAGAATTATGTACGGCGGTATTGTTTATCATGTAGCAGTTGATGTCTCTCCTCAAAGAAGAGTAGATTTAGCACTAAGACATATAACTGAAGGTGCTAGATTAGCAGCATTCAGATCTCCAAAACCCATTGAGGAATGCCTAGCTGATGAGATAATAGCCGCTGCAAACTATGATACGAAAAGCTACGCTATTCAGCGCAAAGAAGAAATTGAACGTATAGCTCTAAGTTCTAGATAAAGCTCTAGAACGAATCGGTATTATACGCACTACTTTTATAATGTTTGATAAATACTTTTAAGGGTAAAGAGGCTATTTGCACAGCTTGGAGATGGAGAGGGTAGAGGCATGAGCAGTACTAAGCCACATCTAAATCTAGTAGTAATAGGTCACGTAGATCATGGTAAAAGCACATTAGTAGGTCACATGCTCTATAAACTAGGCGCTGTAGATCAAAAAACACTAAAAGAAATTGAGGAAGCAGCAAAGAAATTAGGTAAGGAAGCTGAAAAATTTGCTTGGATACTTGATAGATTCAAGGAGGAAAGAGAAAGAGGCCTAACTATAGCATTATCTTATGTCAAGTTCGAGACTAAAAGATACTACTTTACAATAATAGATGCACCAGGCCATAGAGACTTTGTCAAGAACATGATAACTGGAGCAAGTCAAGCAGATGCAGCTCTATTAGTAGTCTCTGCTAAGAAAGGTGAATTTGAAGCTGGCATGAGTCCTGAAGGCCAGACTAGAGAGCATATAGTATTAGCTAAAACCATGGGCATAGATCAAGTGGTGGTGGCAATTAGCAAAATGGACATAACAGATCCACCATGGAGCGAGAAGAGATTCAAAGAAATAGTCAGCATCATTACCAAGTTCATGAAAACTCTAGGGTATAGAATGGAAAAGGTCCAGTTCGTACCAGTCTCTGGTTGGACTGGTGATAATATCATCGAATCAAGTTCAAATATGCCTTGGTGGAAAGGACCTACACTTGTAGAGGCTCTTGATAGATTTGAAGAGCCTCCTAAACCAATAGATAAACCACTAAGAATACCAATATCAGAAGTATTCTCCATATCTGGTGTAGGTACAGTACCTGTAGGTAGAGTAGAGACTGGAGTTTTGAAGGTTGGAGATAAAGTAGTATTCATGCCTCCAGGCAGAGTTGGTGAAGTACGATCAATAGAAATGCACCATGTTAGAATAGAGAAGGCAGTACCTGGAGATAATATAGGCTTCAATGTCAGAGGTATTTCAAGAACAGAAATTAGGCGTGGTGATGTTGCTGGACATGTCACTAACCCACCAACAGTTGTTAATGAGTTTGTAGCTAGAGTTATGATAATATGGCACCCAACAGCTATAGCTGTAGGCTATACACCAGTAGTTCATGCACACACAGCAAGCATAGCATGTAGAATTACAGAGATAATTGGTAAGGTAGATCCAAGAACTGGCCGTATAGTGGAAAAGAACCCACAATTCATAAAGATGGGTGACATAGCTATAGTGAGATTCAAGCCTATAAAGCCTATGGTAATAGAGAAGTTCAGCGAATTCCCACAGCTAGGCAGATTTGCAATGAGAGATATGGGCAAGACAGTAGGTATAGGGGTAGTAATAGAGCATAAACCAGCTAAAGTACAGCTCAGAGAGAAGTAATAAAGTTGTTAAGATCTGAGAGCAGTAAGTAACTAAGGCTGCTAAACTATGGCATCTAAAGTCAGAATAAGGCTTTGGAGCACTGATGTAGAGAAGCTGAACTATGTAGTAAACCAGATTGTGGACATAGCTAAGAGAGCAGGCGTTGAAATTTCAGGCCCAGTTCCACTTCCTACAAAGAGATTAGTAATACCTATTTTAAGACCAACTCATGGTGAAGGAACTAAAGTATATGAAAAGTGGGAGATGAGAATTCATAAAAGGATAATAGATATAGCAGCAAATGAAAGAGTTATGAGACAAATAATGAGAGTAAGAGTACCGGAAGATGTATATATAGAAATAGAGCTAATGAGATAAGACATTTAATGTTTTTACCTCCCTTAAACAAATTTTAATTACGGCGCCGGGGTGCCCGAGCGGACTAAGGGGCCGGCCTTGAGAGCCGGTGGGTGTTCGCACCCGCGCGGGTTCAAATCCCGCCCCCGGCGCCATACTATTCTAATAAATTAAGAATCAATGAATTTCTTAAATATAGCATCTATTCTCAATACCAGATAGCTAAAGTCATGAAACTGAATAAATTACTAGCAAGCCTCTAAACAGAAGAATCTATTTGTATTTTGAATTATTCTACCCTATAGATCAGGCATGTTGAGATATAAAGTAATTTTACCATCCTTACCATTTTATTATTTTTAAATCTAATAGTTATTATGAAACCCGAAAATTCAGCTCTTCAATCAACCTATGTTTCAGGAGTTAGTAACTTTAAAATCACTATTTTCTATTATGGATGGCTTAACACTTCTAATGTACTTGATTTAAGATTCGATATTTTGGTATTTGGTGGCGCTGATGAGATATTGAATTATTAATATGACGTAGTTAATGAGCTAAGGCGAAGAAATGTAGAGGTCTATGCATATCTTCACGATGGAGATATACCGATAGGGCTAGGATCCTCATTCAATGTCACGGTTGTAGTAGGGGGCCAAGATGTATCTGCATGGGTTGATTATATTAAAGGTCTAATTAATAAATATGTTGGTATTGTAGATGGCGATTTCTTTAATGAATGTGATCCTTCATATTTTGGAACTGTAGATCCTGATAATTATTATCTTTAATTATTTAGTCATGCTCTTGAGGAATTAGCAAAATACGCTCATTCCAAAGGTTTAAAGGTATTTATCAATGGTGTTAGAGCATATGCAGATTTAGGAGATTATTACTTATGGGAGAATTTTGTAGCGCTGTACGATGATACTAATGGATATTACCTAGATGCAAACTTCTTCAATACTAGTAATGAAAATCCATATGACTGGATCAATAGAATAGCTAAGTATAATTACTTAAAAAGCCA
>QMXA01000002.1 GCA_003661905.1 Thermoprotei archaeon
CTATTCTTAGATGAACCAACATCTGGATTAGATGTACTTAGTGCTAGGATAATAAGGTCTCTTCTTCTAAAGCTGAAAGAACAGGGAAAAACAATTATTTTAACTACACATAATGTTAATGAAGCAGGTATGCTTTGTGACAGAGTTGCCATAATGAATAAAGGTAAGATAATTGCAGTAGGAACTCCTGAGGAATTAAGGATAAAGTTCGGGGAATATATACGTATTTCGCTATGTTTTAATAGAGAAGTGGATACCAAACTCTTAAGAAATTATCTTAATGCTTATGAAACAATAATTCAGGGGAGGCGATTGATAGTAATATGTAGATTAAACGATTTAAAGAAGGCTCTCGATCAAATTATGAACATTGTTAAGTCGTATGATCTCGATATAAAAGAATTTCAAGCATCAGGACCAAACTTCGAGGACGTATTCGTAGGGTTAATACAAAATGATATTTAAGGATATTAAGCAATATCTGGGTAGAATATGGGTCTTATGCCTTAAAGATATGAAGCTTTACTACTTTAAAGGCCCTACAATAGTTATGGGGATTCTTATGCCCTTATTCATATGGCTTGCATTTGTTGTTGGCAGGGGGCTTTCATTTATTAATAGTCTGCCAATGCTTATTGCAGTATCTTCCTTCTTTACTTCATCATCCATTACACCCATAATAATGACTTGGGAGACTAGACAAAGAACTCTGGAAATGCTTCTGAGTAGACCAGTCACGATACGTATTGTTCTCTTTGGTACAGCATTAGCGTCATCTTTCTTCGGCATTTTCATCTCATCTATACTCGTAATTATTGGTCTATTTCTAAATCTCATACCACATGATTTAATATCATTAGCTCTCGGAATAATTATATCTTCAACTTGTTATTCCTTTATGGGATTGCTATTTTCAGCAATACCTTCTGATATACCAGCAGATGCAGTTATGTTGTCAAGTGCTATTAGATTGCCATTAATATTTATAAGCGGAGTATTTGTGCCTATATCAAATTTGCCTTATTATATTAAGCCCTTTGCCTTTGCCTCACCGCTGACTTATTTCTCGGACTTAATTAAATATTCTTATTATTATAACTCGATTTTTAGTCCCTTAATCAACATAATCATTCTTTTATTCTTAACTATAGTATTCATGGTATTAGCATTAATTACTAACGAGAAAACCTTAATGAAACGGTTATGAAAGAATTCCCTCATGCTGTGATAAGTAAAAGGTGAATAAAACTTAGAGAGAATCATTTGAATTATTTTAATAATATTGGAGATTTATTAGTTTATTAATGGGTTATTCCGTTCCTTCACTATAATTAATTTACAACGAGCTCCGTGTCCGTAGTTACTCAATTATTTAGGCTCAGATGCGGCATGTAACTAAGTGATTAATGATGAGCACATATATAGATTCCATTATATTTATATAGTCTCCATGGAATTGGAGCTATTATAAGTATATTCATAGCTATATTTTATGTGTAAATGTAAGTTGAAACAATATAGTAGAGCAGTAATCACACTTCAAATGACGAGGTACAATGCTATCATATATGTCTTGGTATAGTATGAGATCCTTGTAAAGGTATAGAGCAGTAAGCAAATGAAGATTAATGACATACACTATGACGGAGATGTGTTTAAGGATCCAATAAATCGAAGGCTTAAGAATGGTCATAGAGGTTGCCATTACTATAAGTCAAAGCTACTAATGTCCCTTGGAGTATGATTATTACAAGGTATAGAGGTTTTACTAAAATTTCACAGTATAACTATCTACCCCCAGTTTAATCGGATCACGACTTGGGGAGAAGGTTGCTTTACTGAGGAATAAGTATTTAAATACTTAATTTATTATATGGTTTTCTAAGGTAGTTTGCCTTGATTATCAATTTCTTTATTAAGTTTAGTTTTGGTATAGGTCTTAGTGCATATTTTAAATCCACCTCATCTCCATTAATAATACATGTCTTTAGCTTACCATCTGGTGTGAGTCTAAGCCTTGTGCAATGCATGCAAAACTTCGGGTTACAAAACCACCTTACGAACTCGACTACTGCACCATTATCAAGTGTATAGACAGGTCTTGCATGTAGTGAGTATCGTATGATTTTCTTAACTGCTTTCTCCTTAATCATTTTCTCAAATACTGAAATAGATATGTAGTACTTCATGAATACATCTCTAGATATACCTATGGGTTCAAGTTCTATTACCTGTAGAATGGCCCCAATAGATCTTGCATATTCAATCATATTCCAAAACTCATCATCATTTATACCTTTTAGGACTACATAGTTTATCTTTATTGGATTAAGACCAGCATTGATAGCTGCTTTAATACCCTTCAATACTCTACTAAGGCCATTAATACCTGTTACAACTCTGAATTTATTGGGATTTAAAGATGGTAAACTAATATTAACTCTCATTAAACCAGCTTCAGCAAGCTTATTTGCTAAATTATCTAGGTAATAACCATTAGTAGTCATTCCAAGATCAAGAGGTTTAATAGATGCTATTTCCTTAACTACATCTACAATATCTGGACGGAGTAGAGGTTCACCACCTGTTAATTTAAACTTCCTTATCCCTAGAGCTGAAGCTGCATAAGCTATGATTCCAATCTCATTAGGTGTTAGTAAATCGTTGACTTTCTCAATGCCTTCAAGGTGGCAGTAAAAACAATTATAATTACATAGAGATGTAATACTTATTCTTAGATGAGTTAATGGCCTTCCATAATTATCAATTAAACTCACTATAATTCCCAATGGATACTACTAGCTCTAAGCAAAAAATTTACTCGTAATAAATCAATTATTCCTATTCTCTTTATATTTTCTCGAGAGAAGCATCAGTTGGTGTATAGAGTGTCTAGGCACTTGTTAGTATCACTACTCATAGCATTTATTATACTAATATTTCTAGCTACTTCAGCTACATCAGAATCTGAAAGAAAAGGTGTCCTTGTAAGTCTAAGCACTAATATTGATGGAGGAGCTGTCTCCCTTATAGAGAAAGGTATTAATAGTGCTAAGAATAGAAATGCTGTGTTAATTCTAGAAATCAATACCTATGGTGGTTACTTAGCTGCAGCAGATAAAATAATAGAATTGATAAAGAGCGAGAGAATTGAGTGTTATTCCTGGATACCTCCTGGAAGTAAAGCTATTTCAGCAGGTTCATTAATAGCTCTAGCATGTAAGGAGATCTATATGGGTCCTGGAAGTGTTATTGGAGCTGCAAAACCCATTCCATCAACAGATGAGAAGGTTATTAATTATGTAGCTGGTAGGTTCAAATCATTAGCTGAAGAAATGTTTAAGGGAAACAAAACACTTACAGACATTGCCGAGAAATTTGTTAGAGAGAACCTAGTATTAACAGATAAAGAAGCTTATGAAATAGGATTTGCTAGAAAAGCTACTAATTTAGATGAATTAACTGAGAAATTAGATATTGAAATAGTTGATGAAATTAATCCTGGGTTATGGGAAAGAATATTATCAGTAATATCAGATCCATATATTTCAAATATAATGTTATTTCTAGGAGTATTCCTAATAGTGTTAGAAGTGCTCATAACAGGCTTCCAAGGCTATGTAGTAGCTGGTATTTTACTAATTATTCTAAGTCTTTATGGAATGGCTGTTGTACCTGCTAATATGTTAGCAGCAGCACTTCTAGTTGGTGGTGCAGTACTACTCATAGCAGAGCTATACACACCTGGATTTGGAGTATTTGGAATAAGTGGGTTCATTCTAGTTGGTGTAGGTGCTTACTTACTCTTTACCTCAGAACCTTACATGGTATTTGGAGCTTTACAAATAACAACTATTGCACTATTAGTAATTGGGGTAGGATTCATGATATTCATAGGCTATAAAGCCTCAAAGACTATAAGAATGAAGAAACCCAAAATAGAGGAACGTATAGTTGGTCAAGAAGGAGTAGCAAAAACAGATATCGAACCAACGAAACCGGGTGTTGCTTATGTTGCAGGTGAGGATTGGACTGCTCTCTCCATTGATGAAAAGATAAGAGCTGGTGAGAAAGTTATTGTAGTGGAGATGAAGGGATTAGTGCTAAAGGAGAAAAGAGCAGGAAAAGAAACAGAATAATGACTCATTAGTAAAAGATATTTTCTGCAAAGTAAAGCACTAATTGGGGAGGGAATTTGATGGATCCCTTTACCATCGCTTTCATAGTTCTGATAATCATAATAATTGCAGCGATCATTGCTAAGTATATAAAAATAGTCCCTGAATATAAAAGACTCATAGTCTTCAGACTTGGAAGAATGATTGGTGTTAAAGGGCCAGGATTAGTAGCTCTAGTACCATTCATAGATAGTTATAGAGAAGTTGATTTAAGAGAATTTGTCCTCGATATACCTCCACAGACCTGTATAACTAAAGATAATGCACCAGTAGAGATAGATCTTCTAATATATATGAAGGTCTTTGAACCAGCTAAGTCAGTAACAGAAGTTCAGAACTATGTTGTTGCTGCAAGCGGTATTGCTGTAACAACACTGAGAGCTATAGTGGGTGATTTAGTACTTGATGACGTACTTGCTAAGAGAGAATACATAAACTCAACTCTCAGGGCAAAACTAGATGAAGTTACAGATAGATGGGGAATAAAGGTAACAGCTGTTGAAATTAGAGAGATAAAGCCACCTAGAGAAGTTCAAGAAGCTATGATTAAGCAAATGGCTGCTGAAAGAACTAGAAGAGCAATGATACTAGAAGCAGATGGTAAGAAGCAATCAGCAATTCTAGAAGCTGAAGGCTATAAAGAAGCTGTGATGAAGAAAGCTGAAGGAGATAAAACAGCTCAAATTCTCAGAGCTGAAGGTATAGCTACGGCTCTTGAAAGAATAAATGAAGCAGCTGCTAAAATAGGTACTAATACTATGTTACTCCAATACTTCGAAGCTCTTAAGAAAATGGCTGAATCACCAGCTACTAAAATAGTGATACCTCTAGAGGTTACACGACTTCTCGAACCACTTGGAAGAATGCTATCATTAACTAGAGAATCCGAGGAATAATTCTAAACCTCTTGAAAATCATGCTCCATTTAATGGGTGTGGGTGTTATTCTGTCTAGATTACCATTTCATATAAGAGCTAAGAGAGGTGACATAGCATCAAGAGCAATAATAGCTGGTGATCCTGCTAGAGTTAAGCATTTATCAACACTATTAGATAATGCTAAAGTCGTTAATACTAACCGAGGTCTTCTAACCTATACAGGTCTATATAAGGGAGTTCCCATTACCATAGCAACTCATGGTATAGGAGGTCCATCAGCTGCAATAGTTATTGAGGAATTAGCAATGCTCGGTGCTAAGGTCATTATCAGGTTTGGAACAGCTGGAGGTCTTATTGAGAACCTAGATCTTGGAGATATAGTTGTAGTAAGTGGAGCTATTTACATTAGTGGAGGTAATGCTATAGGTATGTACGTACCTGGAGTATGTATGTGTACATCACCACATCCTGAAGTAACTTATAAAATAATGAAATCTCTCAAAGAACAGGGATTAAAGTATGTTCTAGGACCTGTTTTTAGTAGTGATGCATTCTATGCTGAAGACTCAGATTTTGCAAGGAAGTGGGGGGCAAAAGGAGTTGTAGCAGTTGAAATGGAGTGTGCAGTTCTCTTCTCACTGGGATGGATGAGAAACCTTAAGACAGGAGCAGTACTATTAATTAACAATAACCTCACTAGAAGAAGGCGCTATATAGCAACAGCCGAAGAACTTAAACCAAAAGTTCTAGAACTTGGTCGTGCAGTTCTTAATGCTTTAATAAACATTAATGAGGAGGATGAAGCATAGCTTACTCACTAATCATATAGGCCTAGTTTTTTCAGTATTCCCCTAGCAGCTAGTATTCCTGTTGCAGCTGCTACATTTATTCCTCTTGATAGCCCTGTTCCATCACCTGCTACAAATATGTTTTCAACATTCGTTTCCATATCTCTACTAGTTGCTGTCTTTACACTATAGAATTTAATCTCCGGAGCATAAAGAAGTGTCTGCGAAGATGCAACACCTGGAATGATTCTATTAAGTCTACGTAGAGCTTCCACTAAATTTGCTACAACTCTATATGGTAGTGCCATTGATATATCACCTGGTGTAACATCCTTTAGAGTAGGGCTTATAGAGCTCTTCAATACTCTATCCCAAGTACTTCTCCTGCCACTCTCTAAATCACCAAATCTTTGTATGAGAGGTTTGCCTCCACCAAGTTTTGTTGCAAGTCTTACTATGCTTTTTCCATACTCTATAGTATCCTCCATAGGATCTGTAAGTCTTATTGTAACTAGTAATGCAAAGTTAGTATTAGAGCTCTTCTTCCTTCTATAACTTTCACCATTAACACCCACAGTTCCATCATCATATACTTCCTTAACAACGAATCCTCTTGGATTAGTGCAGAAGGTTCTTACCTTATCATCGAATCTCTTTGTATGCATTATTATTTTCGGATCTCTGACTATATCCGTTATCTCATCCATCACTATTGCAGGTACTTCAACTCTAATACCTACATCTAGGGGTCCTGGAACAGTCTTGATATCTAGTTTCCTTGCTATATCTCTGTACCATTCAGCACCAGATCTTCCGGGAGCGAGCAGTAAGTACTTTGCCTCTATTTCTCCTATACTTGTACATAACTTGAATAACTCACTTACTTTATTTATATCACGTACTTCAGTCTTGGTAAGTAATTTAATGCCTTTATTCTCTATGTAATTAGTCATAGACTCTACTATTTTAACAGCGTAATCTGTACCTATGTATCTCTGTATAGATGGTATGAATGTAGCGCCAGCTCTTATAGCTTTCTTCTCTAACTCTTTAGCTATTTTCTCATCGGGGATATGGAGGGAATTTGGTGGTGCTCCGAATTTAATGACTATTGAATCAACATACTTTATGAGGTTGTCTGCCTCATCCCAATCACCAAGTAGCTCATGGAGATCACCTCCAATGTCAGGTCTTAGATTTATGAGGAAGCTACTTAGCGCTCCAGCACCTCCAACTCCGTGAAGAACTCTGCAAGGTTTACAGAAGATACATTTTCCCTCAGTTATTAAGGGACAAGATCTCTCACTAGCTCTAGGTCCTTTATCTACTAATACTACTCGTACCTTACTTCTAGCTCTAGTAGCTAGTTCATAAGCTGCGAATAATCCTGCAGGACCTGCGCCAATAATAGCTATATCAAATTTCAAAAGCTCCCTATCTATGAAATGGTGTGTGACTTATATATAAATCAATTATCCCAGATCTAGGTACTGGCTTTATTAATGGTGGATTTGTATACGCATTGATAAAGTTCTTTACCTCCCCCAATGTCGATGCTGTATAGATGAAGAACTTTACGTATTTAACTCCTGTTAGAGGGTTTTGAAAACTTCCTCTGAAAATACCCATTGATAAATACCCCTTAGCTTTATTTACGTAGAGACTCCATGATGGTTCTGTATAAACATTACTCACTACAGCTAAGTAACCATACCCCATATCAATAGCTACGGAGTTAAGTGTTGGTATAATTGCTTCAGCACTAGTAATTCTGATACTTGACACTCCTTTACAACTCAATCTAATTATTGATGTTAAATAGGGAGGTATTGGGATTGTTAATGTATGAATCCATCCACTAAATTCGGTTAATAAATTAATTCTCTTAACAACTTCTACTACAGGTACTTTGCTATATAGCCTCATCTCTGTCTCAATAAAAGCATCTCCAACACCGCTCTTCCTACAGGACCAAGCTGTAAGTCCTAAGAAACTTCTACCATACCTATGATCGGTTATTGAAACATCGGTTTCAGAAAATTCTGAGCCACTTTCATCTATAATTAGTGTATAGAAAGCTTCGCGACCCAAATCAATAAAAGCTGGCCCTGCCTTAATGCTTAGAGGTAATCCTGCATTACTCAATCTAATCTCTGTCGAATTTGTAAATAACCAATCTGATATTACATGTACCTGAGGCTCTATATTCTGGTTTACTGATTTAACTTCAATAACATTTCTTGCTCCGTACTTAGGAATTACTACACTGGCTATACCTATATTGTGACTTTTCACCCTCTCAATTCTTAAGAAATCACCTACAATTTCATTCCGAGATACGAAAGCTAATGTTTTAGCAAGAGCTTCATCTACGTCTATAAATCTGACTTCTGATATAAATGGTGTACTTAACTCTATACCTGAATTTATTATCTCTATTCTTTTTTCTTTCTTCGAATTCTGGACCCTGCTAGGGAGAATGATTAATTTATAGTCCTTACTAAGGATTTTCATAATTAATTTATTAATTCTCTCTACTCCCTCTCTCTGCTTTCTAGATTCTCTAATCCTTGATAGAATTCTGAGTAGCTCTATTTCTCGTATTCCAGTTGATGTTTCACAATATTCTTTTCCAAATAGCATTGTGCCCATGGAAAAAAGATCTATTCTGCCCTTAGGTTCTCTTAGGAATTTATCTAGAGACTCTATATTGAATTTCTTACTTAGGTACTCAATATTTTCTAGAAAATCTTTGGCATTGAAGATAAGAACTACCTTATCTAATGAGTCTTGAGTTCTAGGTATATGCTTTTGTGCATATATGAGTAAAAACTCTGAGTTATTAAATAGAGTTCTTAGAATTTTGAATGAATGTAATTGGGGAATTATATATCTATAAGCCTCATAACTAACAATAGCACCTTCGTATCCTACTTCTTTAGCTATCTCTAATTGGTCTGGATCTACAATTAGTTGATGATAGAACATCAATAACTTAGGCTCTATGCCTATTACTTGCTTCACTATATCTCTAGCTATTGATAGAGCTAAGTGTGCTTCCTTATTATTCATGAAGTTGAGATTTGATCTATAGGGTGTTGTAGGTATAAATTCAACTAGGTTATTACTCTTTAATTTCTTGAAGTATTTAAGAATTGATTTGGATTTCACAGGTTCAAAGCTCAAACCAATAGGTATTTCCAATTCCTCTAATTTCGTAGAAAGATACCTGATGCTCTCTTCACTGATCTTTGTGTTTTCCAAGTCAACTATTATTGCTAACTTCACAAAATAACCCCTCATTAACACTGTAAAGATGCTAATTAATTCATTTAGACTTCGTGATGCCAATAACTATATATCATGATCTATTCCTAGTATATGTTATGTAATACAGTAGAGCTATAATCGTCTTACCATCTCTTATTATACCTTCCCTAATCATCTCAATTGCCTTATCGAGATCTACTTCCATAGTCTCTATTACTTCGTCTCTTTCAGTTCTTGGCCTTCCCTTCTTTAAACCTCTTGCAATGTATATGTGTATTATTTCAGAGCTATAACCAGGTGTTGGATATATTTCTAAAAGCTTCTCAAGCTCTGTAGCACTATATCCAGTTTCCTCTTCAAGCTCTCTTAAGGCACATTCTTCAGGCTTCTCACAAGGCTTAAGTGTACCTGCAGGTATTTCATAGATCCAAGATTTAATAGGAACTCTATACTGTCTAATCATCACTAATTTTCTATTATCTATTAGAGGAAGAATTGCGACAGCACCAGGGAACTCGACAATCTCCTTAGTTGTTCTTACACCAGTTGGTAGAGTTACATCAAGAATTAGTACATTAAATTTCCTACCTCGAAATACGTACTTACTCCCATGAATTGCTAAATCTCTATACATTGAAAACACCTATTCACTTAATAAGGTTAAAGTATTTTAACAGTTAAGGTTCATCACATAGCACTTAGCGCCTTGAAAGTACCATGATTGTTTAGAAAATCAGTTAATTGTAAATTCCTCCAAGACTCTTACGAATTCGTTAGTAATTTTATTATAATGACATCTCTATATTTAAACATAAAGAATTCTGAGTAATAATTCTAAGTGTTTCAGTGCTAAGAATATAATGAGCTCGTAGCAAACACTCTTTAGCCCACGTTACTTATCAGTAATAGCAAGGAATCGGCTCATATAAAAATTCATGTAGAATGTAATTAAATACTGAAAATACTGCTGAGGGTACTGTGATTACATATATACCTATTTTATTTAACACTCTATAGCCTCTTCTTGATGTAAGTATTATGAGGAACTAGAGCATTATTAGTGAATCATGGCGTGGAGCTTCAACACTATGCATTAAGATGAGAATACCAAGGAAATTCTCTTATATGGATTCTAGTTTTGAGTCTGTGAATATCTTGTGCTATGCATTCTGAGCTCTTCAATAATTTCAAGACCTTTAATTACAATTCCGCTATTTATTGCGGTTGTTATAAATTGATTCCCTATTTCAATGGCCTTCTTAACTTCGTCTAGACTATAGATTGATATCTCAACATTTATGTTTCTAATAACTCTTAATAGAAATCTGCTATGTCTATGAGCTTCATTAATAATTAACACAATATCAATATCACTTAATCCCATTACAAATTCTCCTTTGGCTATAGAACCTGTAATTATTATTGCTAATGGCTTTAACTCCTCATTTAGCTCTATTAATAGTTTATGAAGTTCATTTATCACTTCAGATAAAGAGGGATTCTTCTCAACTACTTTCCTTAATCTCTCTAAGAACATAGCTAATTACCTCTCTACATATTCTCAATGCTTCTCCTGCATCAGACTTCTTATAGTGTTTATAAGGAGCTCCATATGGCCATGCACTCGGGTATCTTGATGGTATGTAGTGTCTATCAAGAGTATCACCTTTTTCTATAAGCTCTTGAGGAGCTTTAGCAATTCTTAGCAATTCGCTAATACTATGAATATCCACATAACGCTTATGTCGATAAATAATCAAAGCTTTTAATGCTTTCTCAGCAGCTTGTTGAGCGAAGAAACATACCTTACTATACTTACCCTCTCTAAACAATATTTCAGCCACAGATAAATCATCAAGAGCTTCATCAAGCCAATCTCTATATCTACTAAAACTCAAATACAACACCTACAATTAGTACTGAAGCAGGATATATTAAGTCATTACTAAGGTTGTGAATTTCTCAAACACTTAATAACTTAATAACTAAAGAAAAGATTAGCACTATTACAACTAGTATACTTAGGTGATTTATTGGAGTTAATTTCAGAATTCGACATAGCTATTAGTGATGCTGATGTACCTAGCTTAGTATCAGAGATCATTGATATTTTCTATAGTGAGGGTAAATTTATTAAGTATGATAAGGCATGTTCTTCCTCAGTTATTATCAGAGTGGGTAATGCAGAATTAAGAGCTTTTGGCAATGTAGAAAGAGGCCTTGCTAGAATTTCCATCATTAATGTTCATAGTGGGGAATTGAGTAGTTATAGAAAAATCATTGAAATCATAAAGACATTAACTTCTCTAGAATCACTTAATAAGGCAAGAATTATGCATTTAGAGCTAGTATCAAGAGGCTTGAAAGATACATCATTTAGAATTACCTCTATTCAGAAGTTCATGAAGCTTTTGAAAAATATTATCAGTGATATAGGTATTGTAATAAATTCTATTAGCACCAAGAATATCGGAGAAGTTAGTTTAGTATCTATTAGTGGTAAATACCCCATCTCAAGTATGGATATTGTACTAGCAACAGTAATTACAGTGATTAGAAATAGTAGGAATATAAGCATAATGGTATCATTATCCAAGCACTACAACAATTTCAAAACTGATATGGTTAAATTCATGAATAAATTATTGTTAGAAACTGAGCTAATTCTAAACTACATTACGGACAACCTCACTCGTTAAATGCCTCATACTCAATTTCATATTAGCTAAGCTTATTCAAAAACACTTTCATTTCCTATGAGGAATAGTATATGAAAACATAGAAATACATAGAATACTTGTCGAGATTGGAAACTAAATTCGTACACTATTCCTATGTTCATAGCATTTCAAGTAGTTGATACAATATATGAAAAACACTATTCATTCCTTACCTTCAGTAGTTCAGAAACTGAAGCATTAAATAATGTAAGAACACTTGATGAAAGGGAAGAATTAATATACAAATTACAAGGAGTAAATATGAAGATTTGTCTTTTGTATTCTTAATGGGAGCTCTAGGTATATTCGTTTGTCAATCATGCTATGTTAAACAGCTACAAGCCAAGAATCTAGACCTCTATCTACTTGATATCGTAGTAAATATTTGACTTTATACAGATAGAAGTGATTCCTAGAAAAAGAGTAGTTGCTAAGAGCTAAGATTAAGGAATGCAAATGATATTTTGCTCATTCTACGCAATTCAATAATTTTTCTCCACTTATAAATCCTACACTGTACAAAAGAAGAAGACATAATGCTTAAATATCACTGAAATTACTCTACGTGGGGATAAGTATGCGTATAAAAGTTGTTGTTCCTGTAGCTACTGATATTTGGAATAAAATGATAGAGGAAGCTTATGAGAAATACAAAGACCCGGATACTGAAATCACCATAGTTAATATTAAGAAAGGTCCTGAATCCATTGAAAAGATCTATGACGAAGTATGAGCTGAACTTAAGACACTCCTAGAAGCTAAAAAAGCTGAGAAAGAAGGTTATGATGCTGTTATAGATTACTATTTCGGAGATCCAGGTCTTGTTGCTTTGAAAGAGGCACTCGATATCCCAGTTGTTGGACTAAATGAAGCAAGTATTCATATAGCATCAACACTTGGTAGAAAGTTCTCAGTAGTTGGTGTTGGAGGTAAGAAAGCTGAAGGACTATTAATAGAGAAAGTTAAAGCATATGGTCTTGAACATAAATTAGCTAGTGTAAGACTTACAGAAATCAAAGTTCTTGATATTAAGAAGGAATTCGATAAATTAGTAAATGCATTATATGAAGAAGCTAAGAAAGCCATTGAAGAGGATGGAGCTGATGTAATAGTACTTGGCTGTGGAAGCCTACTTAACATAGCTGACATACTTCAAGAGAAATTAGGTGTACCTGTAATAGATCCTGGATTAGCAGCATTAAAATTCACAGAAATGCTGGTTAAGTTAGGGCTAAAACAAAGTAAGAAAGCATATCCTAAGCCCTATGTGAAAAAGAGAACAAAGTAAAAAGAGTAGATCCACAACTCAAATTAAGTTTTTCCTACCTTCATTAATTAGTGAGAACTCTAGATTTCCTAATTACCCTCTACTCAAATTATTTTAGTTACTTAGTAAGGCTCTTCCATACTTTTTACTATATAAGGGTTTCTTGAATCTTTAATTTCTTGTTCATTCAAATTTTACTCAACTACGTAGTTATTTCCTTGTTAGGAGTAAAATAATGGAGTTAGAGTATCGGTATCTATGGAGTAATTCTCACACTTTCTCAAGTACTTCTTCAACTTTTTCAGTAATCTTAGTGATTGATTTTGCTATAATTGGACTTAATTCTAGTACTTTGTGTAATTCTCCTCTATCCATAGCCTCTGATATACGGGGGTCTAAAGGTATTGATCCTAAAAATTCTACACCTAATTCTTTAGCCATGGATTCTCCTACACCTGAACCAAATAATTTATATGTTGCTCCACAACGTGGACATGTAAATTCCGACATGTTCTCAACTATGCCCAGTATTCTTATACCTAGTTCCCTACAAAATATTGCAGCCTTCTTTACAACAATTTTTGAGAGATCACTAGGTGCTGTTACAATTATGGCACCACTTAAATCTGGTAATATCTGACCTACTGTTAAGGCTTCATCACCTGTACCTGGTGGTAAATCAATTATTAAATAGTCCAGTTCACCCCAAGAAACTTTCGATAGAAATTCTGATATTGCTCTGCCTTTGAGAGGACCTCTCCATATAACTGGTAAATCGGGATTTGTCATTAGAAGTTCTATAGATATTACAGCTACACCACTAGGTGAAATCACAGGAAGGAGATCACCTTGAGGATTAACATACATAGAGGCTCCTCTAATACCCATTATCTTAGGTATTGAAGGTCCATGTATATCTGCATCTAAGATAGCTACTTCTCTACCTCTCTTCTTTAGACTAAGAGCTAGCGAAGCTGCTACGAAACTCTTACCAACACCGCCCTTACCACTTATTATTGCTAATTTATGCCTTACATTACTCATTCTTTTCTTAATCATAGCCCTCATAGCTTCTAGAGGTGATATCATTGATTTAGAGCTCATAGCAGTTCCCAATACTTCACAGATACAACAAATTAAAACTGAACTATTATAAAATATCTTCATCCACGTCATTAGCCCTCTACAAAATTCAAATATGAGCAACTCACTAACATTGAAGGGTGTCTACTTTATGACTTCTATAACTACTATAAGAGGGAAGTGCCTTCCGCACTTCTACCCCAAATTGTGTAAGGGTTGCGGTATATGTATAGATGTATGCCCTGTTAAAATACTAGAGTTTGCTCCTGAATTTAATGAGAGAGGTTATCATTATCCAAGAATTAAACCCGGTATGGAAGATAAGTGTATTGGATGCAGACTTTGCGAAAGATTTTGTCCAGATCTAGCTGTTTATGTGGAGGTGTTGAGTAGTTGACAAAACTTCTTAAACCAGGAGTTTATTTTATGGAAGGTAATATTGCTTGTGCTGAAGCAGCTCTAATAGCTGGTTGTAAATTCTATGCAGGTTACCCGATAACACCATCTAGCGAAATAATGCATCATATGGCTAGGAGAATGCCGGAGATAGGAGGAGTTTTTGTCCAGATGGAGGATGAAATAGCATCTATAATGGTAGCTCTAGGAGCCTCAGCAGCAGGTGTAAAAGCTATGACAGCAACTAGTGGACCAGGGTTATCATTAATGCAGGAAAGTATTGGATTAGCTGCTATGCTTGAACTTCCAGTAGTTATAGTCGATGTTCAAAGAGCAGGGCCTTCTACAGGTATACCAACTCTTATGGGTCAAGGTGATGTAATGCAGTGTAGGTGGGGTTCTCATGGCGATTATGAAGTAATAGCCTACTTACCCTCTAATCCGCAGGAATTCTTTGACATGACTATAGAGGCTTTTAACATGGCTGAACAATTCCGAGTACCAGTATTTGTATTAGCTGATAAGGTTGTTGGACAAATGTATGGAAAAGTAAGGGTACCTGATTATTCAGAGATAAAGCTTATTGAAAGATCTAAACCGAATATACCATCTAGCAAATTTGAAGAATACTTACCATATGATTCTAGATACTTAGTTCCGCCTTTCGTAGCAGCAGGTGATGGGTATAGAATACACATGACAGGCCTAACGCATGATGAAAGAGGGTATCCGAACCTAACTAAGGAAGCTAGTTGGAAACTTGTAACAAGACTTGTTAGGAAGATAAGGGAAAATGCTAGAAAAATTGC
>QMXA01000003.1 GCA_003661905.1 Thermoprotei archaeon
CCCCCAATGCCATCACCTAAGGCCGAAACACAAGGAGTAACCGAGATACATAGCACTAATGTTATTCATGTAGTTAGTGGTGGTATGTTTGGATCTTCCGCAGGTACTGATCACTATGCATTCATATGTCCTACAATAGGTGGTGAAATAGATGTGAGGAATGATGAAACTACTGAGAAAGTTAATGAACTTAGAAATATAACAATAATAGCAACCTTAGTACTAGTCAGTATCATGATAGCTTCAATTGTTTCTAAAAGAATACGTTAGTACATACCCTAATACTTTTTAATAAATAACTCTATGATGAATAAATAATTTAGATAACATTATAAATGCTAATTACTCATCATTATTTTTATTCCTCTTCCCTTTATTTAATTAGATTTAGGGGCTCTCCTATTGATAGGGATATCTTATATTCCGAGAGATAGTGTGCAGTATCTCACAAATATTGAGGAGCTAGTTAATATAATGAATGAATATCTCAGGGCATGCTATGGTGAATATGCTCATAGATGGGATTTAGAAAGTTTTAAAATCATATACTTAGAGAATCCCAATATCATATATTTCATCATTGCAAAGCTGTTCAATAGAGTTGTGGGCTTTGCATCAATAGATGGACGTAGAGTAAGTTTTGGGGGTATTGCTGAGCTTAGAGGTCCTTTCATAAATCCTCTACTACCACTTAGCTTGATTGAAGAAATAACTGATCTAATTATAGGTAGAGCTCTATACCTAGCTAGAGCTTTAAGTGCTCAACAGCTTGAGGCCTATACCCTTAGTGAAGGATTCCTAAATTCTACAAAGAGAATAGCTTTACTTAGAAATCATTTTATTGAGATAGAGCAAGGCTACGAAATGACTCTACAATGTTCAGAAAGATTCTGTAGTGAAGAAATAAAGATGCCAAGTAATTCAATGCTTATTGATTATAAATTTGAAGACCAAGAGCTTAGAAAAGCACTCCTATTAACAGTCAATGAGTCATTCGCTAAACACCCAGGTTTTACACCCATTACTGAAGAATTTCTTAGAATGAGAGAAAGAATTAAATCATGGCGTGAAAGTACAAAGAAACTCTTATTCTTAGACAAGGAAGTTGTAGGTGCAATAATTTATGGAGTACCTAGTAAGTTATACGGCTACATAAACTCCATAGGTATAAGACCCAAGCATCAAGGCAAGGGTTTCGGAAAATTATTAATGAGAATAGCTGTTAAAAATCTATGTTGTTTAAGAGGCGTTAAGGAAGTTAGATTATGGGTTCATGCAAGTAATGAGAAAGCCTTAAGGCTGTACTCAAAAATGGGATTTGTAATTGATGATATTACACATATCTATAGAGCATCTACTTAGTACTAATTCGAGTCCTCTTCCTAGAGCTCCATATACTCACTAATATCACTCCAAGTATAAGAGCTATGGCAATATTTGGAATGTTTTCAATAATGGGCATAGCTATGGAGAATGGTATAAATGTTTTAATACTTATGGAGATTATCAATATACCATTCTCTGGTGCTTTAACAGCTCCACTACTCCAACTAAGAAAGTTCTTAGTAATACTTATTAATGGAATTCCAACAATGTTCATCTTTATGGGTACTAAGTACTCACAAGTCCCTGGAGATATGGTTATAATTGAAACTCCTCTATAATCTGAAGAAGTCTTGTATAGTTCTTTGGTTTCCTTATTAAATATCAAGATCTCAGCATTTTTGATAGGCTCTTTTTCACTAAATATTCCCACAAGTACTAGAGTGTAAGGCTTAGTTTCTTGATACTTAGGAAATAATTTAGGCAATATTATTTCTGAAATATCTCTAGCTCGAAGTACAGCGTTGTAGTAATTATCTGTTAATAAGGAGCTTTGAATTTCATCATAGAGTCGCCTTTCTTGAGATATATTGATATTCCTAGATTGTGCATAGTATAGAAGATTAACGATATAGTAAACTGCTCTCTCGGCTCTATAGCGATTTAGAATGGTATCATTACTTCTCAAAATTTCTATGGCTAAGAGCGTTAAACCTTTTGATGCATATTCAGCATTTTTACCGAACTCAAGACTAAAATCAACACCGTTCATGAGATTTCTACTCAGCTCTAGAATATTTTTATCAATATCTATGAGTTGTGTAAAGTTTAAATCCCTAAGTTCTGTTCTCCAATATTCATTAAGTATTGAAGATATATCATTTAGAGTTAGGGGCGGAACTTCCAAAGTCTTTGGTGACAAGTATTTAAGCTTGATGTTCGATTCTTTTAGAACTTCACTAATAGCTTCATCAGCTTTCTCAAGTTGATCACTTGCAGTTCCCTTTCTACCATGATCAGTGAGTTTATCGTACTTACTATGTGCCTTATTTTGAGTATTTATCAAATCACTCCTTAATCTGTTTCCAGCTCTCTTCACTTCTTCATTATTCATATCTTTTCTGAAATATTGTTTAGCTAATTGTGGGCCTAATCTCTTTGCTATTTCTTCGTTTATCTTAGCATGTCCTTCTTCATGTTTCTTTAACTTACTTACTTCCTCAGGTTTACGTTCATCCTTCGAAATCAACATTATGCTTATAACAACTATCTTTACTATTCTCTTATCCTTCTCGGTATATGACTTAATCCTCATTATAGGAATAGTATATCCATTAAAACCTTTATCAATTATGTTTTTGAATCTCTTCGCAATTGTTGAGAGTAGATTGTTGTTTTTAGCTATGTTATTGAAAGTTTCCTTAACTAATGTATCTTGTTCCTCTTTGGATACCTTTTCTAAAACCTTCTTCATCTCACTTTTCAACTTATCAATGGAGTAATCTTCAGAGATAATCACTATAGCTCTTCCTGTTTTAATATCTGACTCTATTGATATACTTTGATTTTGCGACAAAGCTATGGGAATAATTCCCAAAGATATTATAATTAGTAGTAGAGCTAGAGAAGTTCTATTCATTAAAGATATAGCCAATTACCTTACCGTGACAAATGTTGTTAGAAAGTTTAAAAATAGGTGCTGATTCATTATACGTCATTAGAAACTTAATTCTACGGCTAATTCTCCTAGAGTATTTAGTTTGAATTTTCTCTTAGAACCCTTTATGATTATTTCGAATTCTATTTCGAGTTCCTTAACTATCTCCTCTATTATTTTATCCTTTACCTTGATTCTAGATCCATGTCCTGGTATTATTTCTTTAGCTATTTTCAATACTTTATCTATAGATTTTTCCCAATGACTCAATGAATCAAAGTACAGTGCAGGTTTCTTATGTATAAGTTCATAGAGATTCTTAATAGCATCACCTACAAAAATAATTTCCGAATCTTCAATGAGATAACCCGTACTTCCAGGTGTATGTCCTGGTAGTTCTATTGCCATTATGCCTGGATGAGGCTCTATTCCTTCACTTACTTCAATGACTTTGCGCTCTTCTATAATCCTCTCCAAATATGGTTTAGGTACAAATATATCATTTCTCTTCTGATACTCTCTTGAAAGAATGTATTGGAGCTCTTTTTTACTAATGTATATAACTGCTCGAGGAAATAGTTCAAGATTCATACAGTGATCAAAATGTAGATGTGTTAGAAGGATCTTACTCACATTACTTAATTCAATACCCAGATCATTGAGCTTTTTAAGGAGAACTAATCTACTATTGAATCCTCCTGAATCGAGAAGTATGTATTCATTTCTCGCAGTATCGTGGATTAATGAAATAGAGGACCAACCTAGAAAGCCATATGATGATGATATGGGCACTCCTATCACAATATCTTGTATAGATAGCACTTTAGGACCCCTCTCTAAGATTTAGGGAGAAGGAAGAAAAAGAAATTTGTTTTAAATATATTCACTAATAACTAAATACTTTACTCAGTAATCCGTGGAATTTCTCTTGTTTTTCAGGAGATGGAGGCTTTCCTATAAGTGAGAGAATTATAAATACTATGCCTCCAATAATAAGACCCCATAGTACATTATATATCCCTAGTGGGAATGGAAGCACTAACCATGTAACTATGGCTGTTACAGCTGCTGATATTATGCTTCCATAAGCTGCTAATTTACCTGCTCTTCGCCATAGAGTAGCACCTATGAGTGGGTATAGATAACTCGAAATACATATTGCAGTACCAGCAGTTGATATGGGAACTATGAGGCCAGGTCTCATTAGAGCAAATATCTCTATTATGATACCTAGCCCAATAATTACTAACCTACCTAGTAATGTTTCTTTCTCAGGTGGTAGTTTCTTATTGAATGGATTTACATAACCGTCCCTAACAAGTATTGAACTTGCAGTTAGTAATTGACTATCTAGAGTAGACATACCTGCAGCAAAAGCTGCTGCAATAATTGCTGCTCCAAGCCATGGATCAAGGAATTTGCCAGCAAATAGAGCAGTTGCTGCATCTGTTGCTTTACCTGTAAGTCCAGGTATTAGTAATGTACATGCAATACCTAATATAAATACAGGAACAGTTTGAATCCATCCACTAAGGATTGAGAGTGATGCAGCAGTTCTTCCAATAGTTCGAGGACTTTTAGCCATTAACATTCTCTGGAACATGTGTGGTAATAGAACTGCAATACCCCACGTAAATACATACCCAATCCACATACCAAAGCCTATAGCTCCAGGTTTTAGTAGCTTAGGAGTAGTACTTGCTATAGAAGAGAACATGTTGCCAAATCCACCGAGTAAGTAGACAGCATACATAGCCATACCAAACATGGCTGATAAGAAGAAGACTCCTTGAATAACATCTGTCCAAACTACTGATCTTAATCCACCTATCAATACATAGATAACCATTATTACGAACATCAATGTAACTCCAACAGCATATGGAATTCCACCCTTAGTAAATGCCTCAAGAGCTAATCCACCACCTATGAGTTGAACTGCTATGTATGGTATGAGAGCTAGTATACCAACAGCTGCTGCTATTACACCTAGGAATCTAGATTCATAATAATCATTGATGAGTTCTGAATATGTTATGTATTTATAAGCTCTCCCAAGTAACCACACTCTCGGCCCAAATAACCATAGCGTTATTGGCCATAGAAGATTCCACATCATCATCATTGATAGAAATGATAAACCTATTCTATAATTACCACCTACAGCTCCTAGAAATGTCCACATACTAGCATAGGTAGCAATCATTGTCATTGATAGGACAAATAGTCCAAGAGTTCTACTAGCTAAGAAGTAGTCTTCAGGTGTTGGTTTTGTTTTTCTATATCCTATATAGCCAATGACCGTTAATACACCTAGGTAAGCACATATTACAGAGAGAACTATTGTTGTTAATTCAGCTCCCATAATTACTCACCTTTCTTTTCAATCTCAGCTAATACTTCTTCAGCTCTTTTGTAGAACTTAGGTGCCCAGAACTTTAGCAGTAGGAGCGAGTTCAAAACTCCCCAAATTCCCATACAGAATGTATAGAATAGCGAGAATGGTAATGCACCAACCCAGGGTTCAACAGAATTAGCAACTACACCAGCGCCCTGAAGAGCGAATGCGAGTAGCCATATGGCTACTGAAATAGTTATGATATGTGAGACCTTGAGGCGAGATGGCGTGGGAAGCCACCTCTCTCAATAGAATACTGCAGAATTTCTATTAATACTCTTCTACTATCCCTACATTAGGGTAAGCTATAACCACTGAACATCCGATATTAATACCCATTATAAAATTTGTAATATATTGATTAAAATTTAGCAATTGTTTTCGAAGATCTGTGAAACATCATGGCAATGATAATTAGAACAGCTACAATGCTTATACTTATAATAATGATTACAATTTCTAATTCTGTAGGGAGGACATATTTAGTAGATGTGTATGGAGTTAAAGATTTTAAAGTAGTTCGGGTTTCACTCTGTTTACCTACAATTATGAGTGAGTCTATGTATTTGGTTTGTGCTGAGAGGGTATTATTTCCAGGGTTAATACTGGTTATTAACTCGATGAGCTTTTTAGAGGATGAATTATAGAGAATTAATCTAATGCATTCTTCATCTATGCTAAGAGCTCTTAAAACATCCTCTGAGTACTCGAAGTTTATTGTCATTAATTCTTTAGTCTTAATGATGGGTTTAAAAGTAATAAGTGGAAATACGTTTACGTAATTCCGTATAAGCCCATTGAAATTAGGTCTTGACTCAATGCTCACAATTCTTGGTAATTCTAATAAGTTTGGTATATAGAGCTTGAGAATTGATTTAGTAGTATTATCAAGAATTGCTATGATTAAGTTCTTGGCACATCTATGTTGTAAGAGTTCTAAATTTAACTGTGTAATTACTTCTTTATGCAAGATCTCTGGTAGTACTATAGTTAGTTGTCTCAATGCATTCACATATTTCTGCGGTATGTACACATTTATCGTGAGGTTATCGAATTTTTCGATTTCTTCAACATCAATTATTATTTGAAGTTCATTGGATTCCTTGAATTTTATTTCAGTAAATTTAGGTGGATTAACTCTAAGTACATGATCTCCAGTAACTAGACCGGGTATTGCATAGCACTCCTTAGGTGTCTTCACAATTAATATGGAACCTGCTATGAGAATCCTCCTAGTTATGTCTATGGCTTTAATTTCATAAGCTACTTTACTTAAATTAGCCAATGAGAACTTAATTAGTGTTATATTGTCTGCACTGCTAGGTATATATTCATAGAATTCATTACTCAAATTCTGTAAATACTCAATAATGATATTTCTAAGCTCTAAAGGTATCATAGTTTCTAGAGCAATTCCAAAGCTAGTTCTAATGACTTCACCATTAGCTTTAACAACTTCGAATTCTTGAGGAATAATTTCATATACTATTATGTCTTTGATATACTGTTCATACGTAGTATTCATAGCTGTTCTCGTGAGAGTAATCTCTATCTCTTCTCCTAGATAAGGTGTTTTTGTTATTGTCCTACTTATTACTGACATATATTTAGGAATTTCTGGAGTACGTAATGAAGATCTAATCTCTAGAAGTAATGGTATGAGACTCCTTCCAATACCTCTAGTTCTTAGCTCTATTGAAAATACTCCTTTCTTTAATGGCTTAATTGTTAAAACTCTGACTCTATTTGATAGTTCCTTGGCTTTAAGTAACTTTAGATCTTTTGGTAAATATATCTCCACATTACAGGGATTAGGTGTTATAATAATCATTTCTAGTAGAGTTGTATCAGGAATTTCTATACTGAGATTTGTTGTACCTAGTTCCGGAAGAATAGTTGTTGCATTGAAAATCGTACCGCCTAAATCCATTATTATTTTCCTTAACTTATTAGCATCACTCTTGGGTATTCGTATATAACCTCCTACTTGTTCAATTAGCCCAGTTACTGATCTCCAATTACTACACCACTTAACTGCCTGCTGCAGTAATATCTTAGCAGCTTTACCTATGCCTGCCTCTATTTCAAAACTGAAATATATAGCTCTATAGCCATGTTTAAAGTCCCAATACTTATCATAGGCGATGATCCCGGCTTTATAGTCGGGAGATATTGCAATAATCCTTAGAGCTTGAGAATCTATAATAGACTTTAGTAAGTGTTCTGTAATCGGTATTTTGATATTTGTTTGAGTTATTTTCAGGCTAATTAGATTATCATATATTTTTATGTGTGATAACGCATTTTGAAATAAGGGAATTGCAACATTAATAGAGAGATCTATAATGGTATCTAAATTTTCAATACATTTCTTAATTCTTGTACTATTAACTATTAACTGTAAAAATAATTTATAATTATTGGCTATGGTGTCTTTGTATTTGCTGGTATTAATTAGAGCCCTTCTCATAATGCTTGTATTAAGCCCTAATTGCCATCCAATTTGGGTATATGCTCTAAACTCAACACCTCTATACATATGTGGATTAGGTATGGTTATTGGATCATTAGGTATGATCCAGTTCATATCCTTAGCATTATCTGTAGGTATTAATACCCCATTCCATGGAACCCAAAGTATTTGTAAAGGAGCTAAGTAATTGTTTATAGATGTGACCTTCCCTTCATCATGTAGTCCATGGATAATTTCATTCTTAATATACTTATATAGAGTGAGTAAGCTAAGTCCTAGAGCATCTGCAAGGCTTTTATGAATAACTAGGTTTATGTCTTTGGAGTCTGGCACTACATATCCTCCGCTAAAAACTTTGAATTCAGTACTGTTTAACCATAGAGTGAATTCACTCAATGTACCATGAGTTACTATAAGCCCTACATGGTTCTCCTCTATATAGTTCAGTAGAAAATCTAAGACATTAACACCACTGTATTCTTCTGTACTGAGATCCCAGTTCCATAAGTTTGGAGTTTCTAGCCCTAGATACAAATTACTCAGAATTATTACATTTGGTCTATAGCTCTGAATTTCTTTAACCAAATTCTTGCTAGGCCATGTAATTCTAAGTCTATACATTTCTCCTAAATACTCCCAATGATGAAATTGAATAAGCTTATTCTTTGAAATTAGCTGAGATATATTAAGATACTTATTATACAAATCAAGAAATTTATTAGTTAAGCCATAGGCTCTAGCTAAGGTTGTAAAGTCTCTAAGTTGTTCAGCATTTTCCTGAATTAATCGGAGTTTAACATGGGGATCTACTACTAAAACTCTGATACTTGATGAAGGATCATGGACATAGCAATAACCAATAAGGCTCATAGCCTTATTTCCATAACGGTCCTCAGCTCTTGCTCTGTACTTGACGAAAGAACCTTTCCTTACACTCACTGATGCAGTATAGATAGTTAATGGGGGCTTAGCTCTAGGGATAGTTATTGATGTTAATTTTATAAGATATTTCTCGAAGGACTTAATAAGCTTCTCATTAATTTCCGTACAGAAATCCTCAATATAATCCATAAATTCATCCCTATGAAGTTCCGCATATAACCATGGGCCATTGTTAACTGAGTATTCAAGTACAACGTTCATGATCTCTGAATTGTCTAGTGCTATAACTTTGAGATTTAAATCATTATTCATTGGTATAGACCATGAGTCTGGACTGAGTCCAAGCGTATTATCTAAATTATTTACATTATCACTAAGTAGAATTATCAATGGCTTTTTCTCATCTTTAAATCTCTGTCCTTTAACTACATAGCTATCCCTATATTCATATTCATTAGTAATTAATTTGTACTCAACATAACTACTTAACGATAAAACAAGAGGCTCTTTAGGTAGTGGTGGTATAGCTTCAGATACGATTTTAAGACTGGGAAGTCCTGGTATACAGGTTATATAGAATTCATCACTTAGGGGTGTTGGCGGGAATTCGTAATTTAAAAACCAAGAATCCTGAGTTATATTAAGAAGTTCTTTTATATCTCTTAGATATAGATCTACATCAACATCCATAGAGCCTATAAGAAGTATTATCGAGTTGAAATAATCATAAAGGCCGTTTTTATTGACATCATAGAAGACCTCAACTCTATGAGGTCTTAATCTACAGCAACCGAGTTTAGTAGTATTGATGCTAAAACTAACTTCGCCATTCTCATTAGTAAACCCCGCAGCAACAATTTCATCTAGAACTAAATCTCTAATTCTAACATAGGCATTAGATGCAGGTGAATTACTAGGCATATATGCATGAACTGTTATCCTTCTATCTCCGGGTTCTTGCACATAGGTAGTGCTAATATTTAGTTCTACATGTAACTTAACTTCAATATTTACAGCTACCCTCATATCGCTAGATGTTCTATTATCTTGCAATTCGATAAATATGAAAACATTCTCCATAGATCTTGGCTCATCAGGATACCTATGAATAGTAATTACTGTACTCTTAAATACCTTCAATTTAGACACATTATTGAAATCCAATTCTGAGATGATGGATGTAGGTATAAAAGTATAGCACATGGAGAATACAATCATAATTAAAATCAATGTAGACTTAATTAGTAATAGCACCATACTCCTACACTCTTCTTGCACTCCTAGCTGTATTATGCTAATAGCTAATCTATAAAAGCTAATTACCTTAATGCAGTTTAGAGACATTATTATGAAACGATAAATAATTCATCACCTAAATATTACTAGAAACTAAGTCATTCCTTAATGGGAATTCGAGAAATATAAGCATGTAAGGAATTACATTAACTCCTCATGGTCATGAAGATACGAATATCACTTATGAAGAATTGGAAAGAAATTTGAAAATAATTTATTACAAGCTCTTAGTTTCCTTAGTACCATTTATTAAAGATTTTCCAAAGGATTACTTAGCTCTATATAATACTCTAAGACCCGAGATACTTCTCGCTATCCATAATCTTTAAACCAAGGCATAATGTGATAGTTCTCATATAAATATCTATTAAATTAGCCTTTGAAGATAACTTTCAATATTAAGTTCAAGATCTGTACCTCTAGTTAATCTCCAATACATAGTGTCTGTATCCCTATTACTACTGCAAAGTTAGCAACTACTTCTGACTTATTTATAGGGCTCATACCGTGCGAAGTTGTGGTTGCGGTATAGGAATTGTCACTAAGTTCGATCTCATTGAGTAAATTAGCTCTAGGTAAAGATTAGCATGTGAGGTGTAGAAATGCAAGTACTTTCTTACCTTTCTTAACAAGTTCGTTGTATTTATCAACAGCTCTACTGGTTTTATCTATGTAAATTTCTACTCCTCTATTCCTAAAGGTATTGATAACTTCTTCATCAACTTTCATTAGTCCATTAAAGCCTGTTCCTATGACAACACTATCTACGTCCTCAAGTACATAATCTCTTACATCAGGAAGTTGTAATCTATGACCTTCTAAACGCCACCAATCAGATATAATTCTACTTGGTGTTATTATCACATCATGCCTATACTCCTTACCTGAAATAACTACAATTCCAAAATCATAGTAATTAATGATGGGATTAGGCATGTGCTTCACCGTATTATAGTGACATTTATTAAGTAATTAAGTCTTTGATGTATTCATGCACTATTGCTCTTCGGAAGATTCTCTTGATATTAGCGACTTTATTTTCTTAGCAACTTCATCTACGTTATTAGTCTCAAAGGTGAGTAAGGTCCTTCCGCCTTTGTCTGTGATTATTATCTTTCCCTTAGTTAATGAAATCACTAATTTCCTTCGTCCTCTATAGAATACCGAGACATCTGAGACAACTACATCACCTATAGTATTTAGTGGAATTACTTTATCTATTGTATTACTTACTACATGAATTAATTTTGTTTGTGTTAGCAATAGTTTTTCTCTTTCGCTATATTTTGCAGGAATTCTCTGCATAAGAATAGCTATGGCTATAAGTATGAGACCTATGAGGATACCTATAATAGAGCCCCTTAATGCTGAGAAAACAATTGACATAAGCCCTATAAATAATATTATCATCCCCATTGTGTAGAGAAAATAGGTACCAATCCAGATGGGTCTAGACCATTCACCAAGCACTTTTTCACCATGGAATTCCCTAATCAGTGCTAACACCCAGTTAATTATGTTATACCTCCTCTCAAAACTTATTTCCTCAATTTAATCAAGCTCAATTACAGAGTCTAAAGTTATTAGGGAGGAGACTCTACGATAAGTAGATGATATTAATGATTAGAGCACCAACACCGAATACGTTACGCAATGAATTAGGTGGTGTGAGTGTTTATTTATAGTAGTTTTGATGATAGATTATTCAAAGTTAATCTGAGGATATGGAACATACTACAATCCAAGGAAAATATTAAGAAGCTTATTGAAAGTGTAATAGGTTATGAAGTATATGATATTCATATAGGTGCTGAATTTAGATCGAGAGATGCTTTGGCTATTGAAATATGGGTAAATACTAAACACTATGTTTCATCAGTGATTCTCATAGAGACTTCCAGACCACTAGATACAATAACGCTTCAGGCAATAGTTGATAGCATAGATGAAGAATACAAACGATTATGGGGAATAATGCTTGACCTAGGCAGATTAAGACTAGGAACTTTAGAATTTCTAGAAGATCTAAGAGAAAGAGCAGAAGAGTTAAATGAAGATATAGAATACCTAACCTCAACAAATATTTGGGCTTTAAGGAAAGTTCTGAGAAAGAAAAATCCTAAACCATGGCAAGTAATATTAGTAGTATGTGTCAAGAATTCTTGCAGCATATACATAGTACCTAGACAATTAGCGAAAATGCTAATTGAAGAGTTAAGAGACTTAATACTAACGAAATCACTAAGCATATTACCAGCACCACAAGTAAGGAATAGTAAGTCACAGTAAACTGCGAGTATACTATGTCTTAGTCATATGAACTCAATGCGATCCTACAAATAAATAACATCACTCACTCCTTTGGGAAGAGCTATTTTGTAGAAGCTGAGTTAGTGCATGTAATGAATTTAGAAAAATTTTAGTAGTGCAAAGTCGTGGGTTTAGAGGGGGTGTTCATGAAAGGTGTAGTCCTAGCTCTAATAGCTGTAATAATTGTTGCTGCTATCGGTATTGGTGTGTGGTACTATGTCTCAACACCGCCTCCAAAAAAGTTGCTTAAGGTTGGTACTTCACCTGACTTTCCACCATTTGAATATATAGATGAGAAAGGGAATGTTGTAGGTTTCGATATGGATTTGATAAGAGCTCTAGCAAAAAAGATAGGCTACGATGATATAGAGATCATAACCATGGATTTCGATGCATTAATACCAGCACTCAAACAAGGTAAAATAGATGTTATTGCTGCTGGTATGACAATAACTGAGAAGAGAAAGGAAGAAGTAGATTTCACGATTCCCTATTGGAATGCCGACCAAGCAATTCTTGTAAGGAAGGCTTCTGATTTCAGACCTAAGAGCCCCGATGAATTAGCAGGTAGAAAAGTAGGTGTACAAACCGGGACTACAGGTGAGTACTACATAGTCGATTATGAGAATAGAACAGGCATTGATATTGATATCAAGTCATATTCATCCTTCGTCCTAGCGGTGCAGGACTTAGTTAATGGAAGAATAGATGCTGTCATAGTAGATACGCCAGTAGCCTCAATGTTCGAGAAACAATATGATGTAGTAGTATCGGCAATTATTAAAACAGGAGAACAATACGGCTTTGCAGTTAGAAAAGGTGAAACAGAACTTCTAAATAAGCTCAATCAAGCACTTGATGAATTTATGAAAAGTGCTGAATGGAGTAAATTAGTTCAAAAGTACTTTGGAAGCGGTTAAGCAAGAAGAATAGTATGGGCAACATCTATGTTCAATCCTGAGGTACTTCACTATGTACCAGTAATATTATCAGGACTCACATACACGGGTCTCTTAACTATTGGCGGAGTAGGTATAGGATTTTTCTTGGGTTTATTACTTGCATTTGCAGAAGTGTATGGGCCTAAGCCACTCTCAGTACTAGCATCTAGTATAGGACAAATAATACGTGGCATACCATTAATAGCATTATTCTTTGTAATATTCTTTGGTCTTCCGGAGATAGGAATCAATTTATCACCAACAATGTCAGCAATATTAGGTTTAGCAATTAGAAGTGCTGCTTATCAATCTCAAATATTTCGTAGTGCTATAGAATCCATCGGAATTGGTCAGTGGGAAGCTGCTCTAAGCATAGGAATGACTAGGTTTCAAGCATTTATCAACGTAATAGCTCCTCAAGCCATTAGAATAGCCATACCTAGTTGGGGGAATGAATTCACAATAGTGCTCAAAGATACATCAATAGCATACGCTATAGGAGTTACAGAGATGTTTACACAAGCAATTCACGTAGCACAAGTTACTCTTGACTACTTCACAACACTAGCTATAGTGGCTCTTGTATACTTCGTTTTAACTTCATGTGTTAGTGCGGTACTGAACAAACTCTATACAAAACACCGAATACCAGGGCTTGGTGGAGGTGTGTAAGTATGGAATCAATTTATAAACTAATAAGTATTTGTGAAGAGAAGAAGGTTCTAGAACTATCAAAGATTATAGAGAGAATAAATACATTTACATTTAAAAATGATGCAGAAAGCAATTCTCTATTTCTAGGAATGATTTATGCCTCGCCAAGAAATAGGTGTTTCTATGGTATTTGAGGGATATATAGAGATATTTACAGAGTATTCTCCATTACTGCTTGAAGGTATTAAGAACACTTTATTATTGACTATAGTCTCCTTTACAATAGGGTTTGTCCTAGGATTACCAACTGCAGTTACTAGAGTATATGCACCTAGACCACTAAGATGGTTAGCAGTAATATATGTAGAGTTAATTCGAGGTACACCAATGATAGTTCAGTTATTCTTGGTCTATTTTGCATTACCTCAATTAGGTATAACATTAGATCCTCTTACAGCTGCATTTTTGGGTA
>QMXA01000004.1 GCA_003661905.1 Thermoprotei archaeon
ATGGGGAATAGACTCTAAAGGCGAATTAACAGACAATCCAAACATAGTGTTGAAGGAGGGAGCTGTTCTACCTTTAGGCGGTTTAGGGGAGATTCTAGGAGGTCATAAGGGCTCAGGCTTAGCCCTCACCATAGACATACTATGTGGTATCTTAACCGGAGCTAATTGGGGACCCTATGTAGGGCCAAAGGATAAACCAGCTAATGTTGGTCATTTCATGGTAGCAATAAATATTGAAGAATTCCTACCACTTCAAGAATTCCTAGAGAGAATGGAAAAATTAAGAACATATATAAAATCACTTCCCAAACATCCCAAGGCAAAAAGAATATGGATTCCTGGAGAAAAATCATGGCTAACAATGCAAACAAGGCTCAAGAAAGGAATACCAATACATAAAGCAATACTAAACGATATAGAGAAAATAGCAAGAGAGTTAAATCTAAAATTTGAACTCGAAGACTTAAGGAAAAGAACTTAGATCTTGAAATAGAGATATTAAGAGTTGAAATTCATTTGATTCCAATAAATAGTATTTCTGCCTTGAACTATCTTGTAAATAATTCTTCATCTCTCTTAAGCCTAGGCGTAATCCATGATGCAGTATATTTACTATACTCATGCTTATATGGAGTTGTATAGATACTCTTAGCTCTCCAACTAAGCAGAAATGATGAAACTACGAAGTAAGAGCTAAGCACAGTTATAAGCTCATCAAACCATTCATACCTAAACCTACCAAGCATTAGAACTGCTAAGTAATCACCATACTCTTTATTTATGGGTCTTAATACATGGGCACCAGCTACAAATGGAGTTTCCGTAAGAGCTTTGGAAAGAGCAAGAGCATCTAGAACCCGTCTTGTCCATATGAGTGTTGAGACATATATAACATCACTAGGCAAAGGAAGTTTGAGGACATAGAGACCCACAATTAAAGGCTCTACATGCATCTTATAATGCTTTCTAACCTTTGCATAACTTACTCCAATTTTCCTAGCAACCTTTGTTAATGGTTGTAAAGCATCCTTTTCTAACTCCTTTATAATTTTCAAGTCCAAAGAATCCTTCTTGATCCTCCTCCTGCCTATGAAAGTTAAGTCATATTTAAGTGCATCAACATCAGATCTTAACTTCTGAAATCTACTCAAAAGCACTTCAGCATTAAATACATATTCTCCTTCTCTAAAATCAAAGTATAAATCGAAACGAGGTCTTCTATAATAGGATTTGAGAACTTCGAATTCATGTATTCTATTCGGTATCTTAGTCACAATATCTTCAAATACTTCCCTATTTGGGTAGAAATAAGCTAACAAAGTACCTGGAGGAGCGATACTTATCGTATAAAATCTTAAATAATATCTTGGTATTTCGTCTCTACCTAAAGGGGTGTCAGTCATAATAACAGCTCTATAGAGACCCAAAGACTCATAGTCTATTACAACTCCTAGTTTAATACCAGCGTTTTTTATTGCTTTAAATCTTCGAAATATTATAGCTATTTCACTGTCTAACTCTTTAGTTAACTCATTTATAGTTGGTATATGCTTGAGACTCAGTAAGTAGGCTAGGAATTCAGCATCCTTAAAACTGAATTGTGATAATGGATTTTCTCTACTCATCCTGATTATCTCTGTGATTGAGCCTTTTTTACCTTAACTATTTACATATTTTAACTTCCCATGTGTCATAGCATGTGAAAAAATACGAATATTGATGTAGATCAGATTAATTGAGCGGGTAGAGGTATGGCTCTCAACAAAATTCTCATAAAACTAGCCACCGAGCCTAAGACTAAGACAGCTATTAACATAGCATCTAAAGTTCTTCCAGTAGCAGCAATAATGGCTATAATGGCAAGTGTTGAGCCCCTTGAAGGAGACGAAATACCAGATGCAGAAACTTTCTAAAAATATTCCTTTTTTAATATGACATTTCATTATTTGCTCGGAGTCTTCTTAGTTTATTATCTTTTTAGTTTAAGTGTATGTTGGGTGAGTATTTGGATCCTCTTACACTAGCTCTTGTATTTTTAGGTGCTGTTATTGGTATAGCTCTTCTATCAGCAAGTATTAAGATTGTGAGAGAGTATGAGCGTGGTATTGTATTTAGACTTGGCAGACTTGTAGGTGCTAAGGGTCCTGGGCTATTCTTCATAATACCATTTGTTGATAGAATGGTTAAGACAGACTTGAGGCTTGTAGCTATAGATGTGCCTAAGCAAAATGTAATAACTAAGGATAATGTTAGTGTAAATGTTGATGCTGTAGTTTACTACAGGATAGTGGATCCTGTAAAGGTTGTTGTTAGGGTTAGGAATTATAACTATGCAGTTGCTCTCTATGCACAAACAACTCTTAGAGATATTGTTGGTCAAGCGGAACTAGATGATCTACTCACAAAGAGAGAAGAGCTCAATAAGAGGCTTCAATCCATACTTGATGAAATGACTTCTCCATGGGGTGTTAAAGTTGTTGCTGTAACGATTAAGGATGTTGAACTTCCAGAAGCTATGAGGAGAGCCATGGCTAAACAAGCTGAAGCTGAGAGATGGAGAAGAGCAAGAGTTCTAGAAGCTGAGGGTGAAAGACAAGCAGCTAAGATAATGGTTGATGCTGCTACAATATATGAACAACACCCAATAGCTCTAAGACTTAGAGAACTACAGACAATGGTTGAAATAGCTAGAGAAAAGAACTTAGTAATAATAGCAGAAACTACATCAGCTCTAGGAGCAGTTGCAGGAACCGCAACTGCAATCTCTAAAGCAACTCAGAAAGGAAGAAGTAGAAGTTAAAGGATCAGTAGCTTGTATTATCCGAATTAGAGAATTTTCTAGAGGGCTAGGCAGAGTGAAGAAGCAAGTGATGCTATACTCAATTTACATCTTTGCGGCTACCTTACTTCTATTCATGAATATAGTAGCACATGCTTATCCATATGAAACATCCCAGAATGCTGTTGTAGTTAGTATAGAGGGGTATATGTCCAACATAAATCCAGGAACTGCTGAATGTATTGTGGATGCACTTAACTATGCAGAACAACTCAATTCTCCATTAATAATAGAACTCGATACGTATGGTGGCTGGCTCGATTCAGCATTTGTAATAGGAGATGCTATACTGAAGGCCAAAGTACCTGTTATAGGATATGTACGTGGCGGTAAAGCTCTTAGTGCAGGGACATTAATACTATTACCAACACATATTGCTGTTATGAGTCCTTGGAGTGTTATAGGTGCTATGCAGCCTATTTACTATGACCCATTTACAGGGAAAGTGACTTATGTCAATGAATCTAAAATAATAAATCCAATACTTGAAAAAGTAAGGTTATATGCAGGAAGTAGAGGAAGGAACATCACTACAGCTGAAAGATTTGTAAAGGAGAATCTAGTTTTATCAGCTGATGAAGCTAAGAGTTATGGTATTATCGACTTTGTAGCATCATCTACTGAGGAGGTTTTAAGTAGAATTAATGGTGTGAAGGTTAAAGTCTATGATAATGTAACATACATAATAAGGACTAAGAGCTATACAAGGTATAGCTGTAGTGTAAGATCTCAAATGACATCACTTCTAAGTGATCCATTGATTTCGAGCGTATTAACATCAATAGGGATGTTTGTACTCATTCTATCGTTAATAAGTGGTCATTTAGTAATTGCTCCTTTAGGCTTAGCACTATTAATTCTAGGACTTGTAGGATCAGGATTCAATGTTAATTTAGCAGCAATATTCCTAGTTCTCTTAGGATCCATACTACTAGCCATAGAGCTACTTGTACTACCTGGTTTTGGAGTTGTAGGTATTTCAGGCATTATAATGCTAATATTTGGTATTGCTTTACTACCTGTTACAGGTCCTACAACCATTGCCAATCCTGAAGAATATTTCTCAAGACTAAGAACATTTGCAATAGCACTAGGTTTAGGTTTTGGAAGTTTCGCTGCTTTCGTAGTCTACAAAGTTATAAAGGCTAAGAGAGCTAGAGTCACTATATTCACACTAGAAGGAAAAGTAGGAAGAGCTGTAGATAAACTCGAACCTGGAAAGCTAGGCTACGTATTAATTGAAGGAGAGTATTGGAAGGCTATTGCTGAGGAACCCATAGAACCTAATGAAGAAGTAATTGTAGTTAAATCAGAAGATATGACTCTCTATGTTAAGAAAGTCAAACGTGAAAGCGAAGGAGAAACTAGTACATAATATAATTCTTCTTACAAAACTCATATTAGGGTAGATACCATGAATCTAAAATACTTAGTAATAATCATTGCGGTAATAATCATAATAGTGGTAGCGACTAGTATAGTAATAGAATTACTGTATAGAGAAGGTGTTGAAGTAGAGATTACAACACCTCCAATAAATATGACAAATATAACTATTGGATCTGAAATCTTCTTGCCTTACCCACGAATTAAAGGAGATATAAGTTTAGAAGAAGCATTATCTATGAGGAGGAGCATTAGGGAATACAAAGACATTTCCTTAACATTGGAGCAATTATCGCAACTATTATGGGCTGCTCAAGGAATTAATGAAGTACGTCGCGGATTTAGAACTGCTCCAAGCGCTGGAGCAACATATCCATTAGAAGTATATGTTGTTATCCGTCCCAATGGAGTGAAAGGACTACCTGCAGGTATTTATCACTATAACATCCGTAGACATTCACTAACAGTTATAAAATTAGGTGATTTTAGGAAAGAACTTACAGAAGCTGCTTTGGGTCAAACATGGGTTTACGAAGCTCCGATAAATATAGTTATAACAGCTATATATGAAAGGACAACAAGGCGGTATGGTGAGAGAGGTATTAGATATGTGCATATGGAGGTAGGTCATGTTGGTCAGAACGTATATCTTCAAGCAGCTGCTTTAGAGCTAGGAACAGTTGTAATTGGGGCTTTTTACGATGGTGAAGTTCGAGAAATTATAGGAGCATCAAAAGATGAACATCCGCTCTATATCATGCCTGTTGGAGTACCTGAAAAACTGTATAGACTCAATTATGAAGATTTAATAAAGTACTATGAAAGACAGAGATCAGGAAGTTAATTCTAAATTACACTAAACCTCTTTCTTTAAGCAATTTTAGAATATATCTCCATACTTCATCTATAACCGTGTTAAGAGATTTCATAGCATCTACATATATCAGCTCTCCTTCTCTAATGAGATCTAGGTATATTTCTCTAGCTTTTTCAATTATCGCCAGTTTTTCAAAATGAGGCCATTCAGATGTAGCACTTGCTCTTCTCCTTAATCCTTCCTCAGGTTCTACATCTAAATAAATTGCTAAATCTGGTTTAGGTGCCCAATTATTAAGAATCTTAATCCACTTAATACTAGCTCCCTTAGCTCCTTGATAAGCTATTGAAGAGTGGTAATATCTATCGGCTACAACTATAGTACCTTTCTTAAGCGCGGGCTCTATAATCTCCTTCACATGCATATATCTATCAGCAGCTAGTGCTAGTGCTTCTAACTCTGGTTTTAGATATTTTTCAGGAAGTTGCTTAAGTGCTTTTGAAAACGGACTTGTGTAGGGTTCATGAGTATAGATAACTTCAATACCTAGTTCTTTAATTCTCTTAACAATTTCTAGAGCGACTCTTGTCTTACCTGCACCATCTATGCCTTCAATAACTATGAGTATTCCTCTTCTCAATAATTAAGACACCTCTATCTCCATCGAAATATGCATGGTAACCACTCTTAATAGTATTGAGGTATTTATGGGGGATTCCTATAGCTAGTGGTATGTTTGAAATTACACATCCAACTATGATTACGGGATCAGGATCTACAGTTATTATTGCTGAAGGAGCTAGTCCTTTCTTATACAATGCATAAATTATGTAGGAACCAACTGTACTTCCTCTACTGCGAGGTATAATTAGGATCTTTTTCGCTATGACTCTATTTCGGGCATTACTATCACGTGCAACTATTTTGCTTGTTTCAAGATCTACATCTCCTAAAAATGAAATAGGAGTTCTTGAAACTACAACTTCACCTTCTACACAACCTCCTACTATAGTCTTTACCTTAATCTCCATGGAATCACCTAGCCATCCTCACTAAATCTTGGAGTGATGCTAAGAGAACTTTTACCTTAGCTAATTTCGGTAAGTAATACATAGCTTTCCCTGAGTTTGTAACTACACATTCTATACCCATTTTACGTAGGGGAGTAGTAACAAAGCATATGTTTGGTGCAAACACCACACCTAGTTTCCTCAATTTACTGGCTAAACCTATGCTCTCAGCAATTTTTAAAACAGAATTTGATGTGCATACCCATATGGGTTTTTTAACTCTTCTATCTCTTAATGCTCTTTCCAGTAATTTCAATTCTTCTAAGGAAGCATGAGGACATCCAACAAATAATAAATCAGGTTTAGAACACATTTCATTCTTTTCATATACCGCACTTTTCTCATCTATAACTATCTTTTCTAACTCTGATGCACTTGAACTGAACTTCTTAGCATCAGGTGATATACCTTCAATAATAGTCATAGCAGTATTTGAAGTCGTAGCTATGGATGCTAATAATGCTTTAACACTTACTATATCAAGACCTACTTTGGATCTTATGTAAGGTATTGATCCTTGGAGTTCTCTACCCACACTTAACCCTATCAATGATGCAGTTAATGGATCTATTTTATTGAGCCTAAGCTCTACTAAGAGAGTAGGCTCTCTATTCTCATCAATATGTAACCCTGCTAAGTATGTCTTTCCGATTAATGCAGCCATAAGTGCTAGAGGTCCTCCTTCACGATTTGTCTTAGCACCATAGATAGTATTGGCATATATGACTGCACTTGACTCTGCCCACGCTAAATGCTCTCCATACCTAGGTTCTCTAATTATATAAGGTGTACATGTGAAGTCCTTATGAACTCCTAGATTTTCTAGAATCTTCACTATCTTCAATTGCTTCCAACAATTATCAATGCCTATTAATTGTGTAAATTCATGAATACATGCAGCTGAATAAGGATTAGCTGTTGTAAAGACCCTTACTTTATCTCCACTACGAGCAGTATCTCTGAGAAAATCTAATCCTGCATTTCCTATGTTAAAGTATGAAACTCCAGAGATATGAGCATGTGAAATATCTATAAGTCTCTCAGCACCAAGAGCTTCACCAACCTTTACTAAAACCTTGATAGCTAAGGCCAGTGTAGGGCCAAATTCACCTACTAAAGCCTTTTCTTCCCACTTTGTTAAGTACAGTCTTTATCACCAAGGAGCTAGGTTAAATAACTCTCTTAAACTTGTTACGATTAACCAATGGTGCTGTTGCGTCAATACCTATCTTATCTGTTAGCCCATCGTTATAAGTACTGGGATCAAGTGTTGACCCTCTAGCATACTTAATAATTAATAGATCTTTACTTGCTTGGACTCTAGTTGCAATAGCCCATTCCAGTTCTTCGTATTTATCAACATCAATATCACAATCAACTACAACTACGTGTTTGAGACTTGGATGTGCAGCAAAAGCAGCTAGTATAGCTGATTTAGCATCGCCATCTGCATTCTTCTCTATAGATATGAATGCATGGAGCCACATACCACTTCCAAGTGATAATCTAACCTTACACACTTTAGGAACAACCTTTCTCACATTATCCCATATAGCAACTTCCCTAGGGAATCCTTGTAGTAATTTATGCTCCATACCTCCTGGTAAAATAACATGGAAATATTCATTCCAGTTGACGTATATTGAATCTACATGTACTAAAGGCTCTTTACGTACTCTGTCATAGAGACCTAATAAATCAACAAATGGACCTTCTAAATGTTTTTTCTGAGCTGAAATTCTTCCTTCAATAACTATTGATGCTGGTACAGGTATGGGTAAGTTGTATTGTGGTGTATATGCTATTCGGAGATCCTGATCTATTCTCCTAGCTACATAGATTTCGAAGACACCAAAAGGTGGTGAAGTTGAAGCAGCAATAATAGCTGAAGGTGGAGCACCTATTACTATAGCTATTGGTGTATCATTTCCTTTCTCACAATTCATGCTATGTATCTTGTAGAGATGCCTAGGTACAATTCTCATGACAGCACTCTTGTTATTCACTATCATAACTCTATGTATAGAGGCATTGAAGTTACTACTTTGTGGAACTTTAGCTATAACTATTGATGAAGTTAAGTATTTTCCTCCATCCTTTTCATAGAACCTAATGGCTGGTATATTTATGAGCGATCCTTTAAATACTTCAAAATAATTCCAAAAATTATGTTCTCTAGGTTTAGTAGGATTTTGAATAGAATTAAGCAATTTTAAATAAGCCTCTTCATCACTACCTGATTTAAGTACATAGTATAGTTTAGAGCGGGTGTTTAAGACGTTGCCTATGCATGAAAAATCATTAGCTTCCTTTACTTTGAATTCTAGAGTTAGTCCCGCTGAATCAGCTCTGAGAAGAGCTGATGTAACTTCGAATTCTGTACTTAGTAATTTGTTAATAGATGAGACCCAATTACGTTTCTTAAATTCAATAATTGTTTCTTTCAAACCTGGCAATTCCTACACCTTATATTAGGCACTTATATGGTCTTCCTACTTCTTCCCATTCATTATTTATTTTAATACGCCCTATCATTAAACCTCTAATTTCCCCGTCCCATTTAGTTAATATTATTATTTTATTTTTGTTAAAGTCTATTTTCTCAAGTAAAGCAGGAGCTACCTCTTCTAAATTATTATCTAGGATTGCTGAGACTATCCATTTTTCAGATCCTTGAACAATTATTGATGTTTCTTTACCTAATACTTCTCTTACTTTAGAGAATGGTACTTTTGGAGGTTCACTAATATAGAGAATTATACATTCATCATGTTCTGCTCCATAAATTACTTTAGTCCCTAATAACTGCTCAATTTCTTTTAGTCTCTCAGGATTTAGGGCTCTTCCTGAAAGAAGACAGGAACCCATTATTGTTGCGGAATTAAGGTCCAGTTCGGTTCTATGAGCTGATGAGAAAAAGCGCTGATAGTTCTGACTTCTTAGGTATCTTCTATCCTCTCTACTTCTGGTTCTAACGACTTGAGGTCTTTTAACACTATGTACACGGACCTTGGAATTCTTAAACATGTTCTTAAATTTTTCACCTAGTAAATTATCTAAAACTACTAAATCAGTAGCTTTTACAACTCTTATTATTTCTGCCTTTACTTCTAGAGCTGAATAACCTTGAATCCATCCATCGGTATCTATGACTATTGGCTCTTTTCCGGACTCCTTAGCTTTTGAAACTAATGTAGATATTCCAGAAAGTAATCTATGAATAGCTGGTGTTGGTGTTATAAATCCTATCAATTTTATTGCTGTAGGACTTAGTTCTCTTAACCATAGTACGGGTTTTGAAGGATAAGACAATGCTATAAAACCTGGTGGTGCAATATCTTCTTGCCCAACATCAGCATCTATAATTGCTGGGTTATAGCCCTTAGCTAATGCTTTATTTATTAGAAGAGCAGAGAAACTTGACTTACCACTCTCAACAGGTCCTACAACTACTACACGAGAATCTCTTCTTGACAATATTTCATCTACAACTTTTTCCCATTCATCTATAACCTCCTCGCCGGGAGCAGGCTCTTCGATGGAGCCTCCTTCACCTAAAATTACAGATAATTGAGAATTATCTTCTGCTTTCACAGCATAGCTTCTATACCTATTTATTATGATTCTAGAACCTTCTCTAAATTCCGCGCCTAGAATTCTTATAATTCCTTTCTTTACTTCAATACTAGCAGGTCCCATAATGCGCAGTATTTTACCTCTGTCTAATCTCACATGCATGATCAGAGAAATCACCTCTCAATTTCAATACCTTCTCTGCTAAAGAGAGCTATGTTAAGGGCTGCTCTAGCATCACCTTTTACATATGAAAATCTCCTTGGTTTATTACTTGAAGAACTCTCTTCATTTACAAGCTCTATCTTAGCTGATTTAGGTAGAATCGAGTTAAGTTTTGATATAAGTATTAATGCATCACTCTCTCTTCCACTTGTAGCTCCAATTCTTAATATAAGTTCTGAATATGGTAAATTGATAGTGAACCACATAACTTCGCTTAGTACATAGTGTAGACTAGGTGAAATTCCATAATGCAGTAATTCTCCATCAGCTACTATAGCAAATCCTATGTTCTTTCCAAAATCTATACCTATTACTAATTTATGTGCAGGAGCTGAGAGTCCCATTGATGATAGGAGAGCTAGGCAGATGGCCTTATCAATTCCTACATCATCTACATTTATTATCGATGAGGGAGATCCCGAAATTCTATTTAAGATCTTTTCACCTACTTTATCAACTATTACAATGCTGTCACTACCTATTCTCTTGGACTCGGAAGCAGGATAGAAAGATAATCCAAGATTTCTTAGCCTACGTTGTACCGCTACCAATGCCCGTGCATCATAGATCAATAATCCTACTCTACGCCTAGCCAGCTACATCACCTAATTACGCGAGATCTTTAGTCTACGATAATTTGCTGTAGCTGGAATTATAAGCATGATCTACTAAAACAAGTATGGAGCAGTAAGATGAGAGAATCCAAACTCATTGATGATTATGAATTTAAGTACCTAGCCTTTCTAAGCTATATTATATCAATAGCGGAATTCGCAGTTGCTGATGGAGAATGTTCCTTAGACGAAACTGAAATATGTGACCTACCTGAAGAAGCTGATGAATGGAGATATTATTCAAAAGCATTGATAAAACTTAGAAATTGCAAATATGAGGATATTTATCTACCTAGAGAAGTCGAAGAGCTTAAGGAATATGAATTAGGATCCATAGACATTGCTCTGATGAATGGAGGGTATCGATGTACAAAGTTATTGAGCCTCTATAGAAGAGTAGCCAAGAAATTCACATCAATAGCTCGAACTTATTTAGAAGATAAGCTTATTCAAACCAGTTTTAGTAATGTCGAATTCTTCCTAGCTCTTCTACGTAATGGAAAAGCCATAATTTTAGAAGGTGAAGAGAGAACTATTAAGATACCTAAATTAAGAATCTGGGCTACAGCTCATACACATCCATACACATGCATACCTTCAGCTATAGACATGGAATCAGCTGAAGATATTTTATGTGATCAAGGAATAGTTGAAGCAATAATATCTCCTCTATGTACATTAATTATTTTTAGAGAAGCTCCTCTTACAGATACTGATATCTTAGCTCTTAGAGAAGCTACTGAGATCTTAAGATACTTATCTACAGATCTAGACATGAATGCTATACATGAACTAAAAAGGATATTAATAAATACTAATATAAGGCTTGAACTTGTGTAAAGATCAAATAGCTCACTCACCTCATCACTATTCAGTGGGGTGAGCTCTATCAGTATTCGGACCTTTCATCAGTACCCAGACCCGGATTCCTCCTCATCTAGGTCTGTAAATTATTTAGAGATTAATAAGAATAATCTAATCACTAGCTCAAAACATTCACGGCCCATAAACATGTTTTGTAGGGGA
>QMXA01000005.1 GCA_003661905.1 Thermoprotei archaeon
CCTTACTCAAGAACGTTTTGAACCAGAGTTCTTAGTGAAGATGGCTATTAAAAATGGAGATGAGGGTCTATGTGCAAGTTTCAATGAGCCTGCAACACAATTGGACTTCTTAATTGATGTATGTAGTATAGGGAAAAAGCATGGACTGTATGGGACCTTAGTAACTAATGGATACTTTACCAAGAGAGCAGTTGAGGAGCTAATTAGTGTAGGGGTTGATGGCTTTAGCATAGATATTAAGGGCTGTCCTCAATCAAGAAGAATTGCGTTGGGATCAATAAACCACGAAATAGTATTTAGAAATGCAAAAATGATACTCGATTTAGGAGGACACGTTGAAATGGTTTACCTAGTAGTAACGGGATTCAATGATAGTGATGACTGCATTAAATGGATATTAGAGAATCACGTGAATTATCTAGGCCCCCAAGTACCACTTCACATTAATAGGTATTATCCAGCAAATTATTGGAAGAAACCACCAACTTCAATATCTAAATTATTAAGTATAAGAAAACTCGCTACTCAGCTCGGAATTGAGTATATATACATAGGTAATGTGGGGTATAGTGAATATGAAACAACTTATTGCCCCAAATGTGGTAAAGTACTTATTAAAAGAGTTAGGCATAGAGTTACTTACTACAAAGTTGATAATGGTAAATGTCCATATTGTGGATACAGAATACCTATTAGAGGAAAGTACATTGAGTCGAAGAAATATTGGTTTTTCTAAAGTAATTCTTTATAAAAGCTATTAAAGTAAGTACTCTAATCTCTTGTGGTGAGTCAGTGAAAATACGCATACCTACTTTGATAATGATTATAACTTCCATACTTTTACTCTTCTCAGCTATTCTAAGTTATACATCGAGGCCTATCTATCCTACATGGGCTAGACCCGGAATTACATTCACGTATATATACGAGAAATTCACTCACATAACCATTCCAAACTTATCAGAACTAGGAATTATTATTCCTTTGAGAAATGAAAGTATAATCATGAACTTCTCAGTAATTAGAGTTAAAAATGGTATTGTTGAAATACAAATAACGTCCAGCACAGGAATTGAAACATATCTGACCATTAATCTCAATAAAGTACCTAAAAGTGGTGAAGAGGCATGGTATGTACCTCCTACTGCTCTTTCAGAATTTGCAAAAGTTTTAGTAAATGAATGGTCTAAAGATCTTAAGAAAAGAGGTCTTGAAGTTACTAATACAAAATCGGAGATTATACCAGGAGGAAGAGTTCATTTTGATAACCTAACACTTCCAAAAGCATTAGTAACTAGATTAGAATTCCAAGGCTCAACTTCTATAGGCAATAACTATGTAGGACTCTATGAAGCAGTCTATGATTCAGCACTAGGTATTAGAGCTCGTGGATTGTTTTATTACTATGAAGCATCTTCAATGAATAAACCAGTCATAGAATATAGAGAGGAATTCAAGCTTATTCAAACAAATGCTCCTCTAGGAACTCAGGTCACAAAGTCCTTGGTTCTCGAAGAGATATTACTAATTGCATCCTCAATTCTATTTGCAATGGCAGGTATCTTATTTCAAATCCGAAGAACTTAACTAGTCATCAGCCGCTCGACGGTTCATCATTAATTATCAGTAAGGGGAGTTCATCATTGTTAATTTATTAAATACCTATGAGCTTGTCTAAGAATCTAAATCTCTTTGCAGGATGTGGATGTGTCGAGAATAGCTCATTCCAGATCGAGACCTTCATCGATTTTATCTCGGCAATTACTCTATCTATATTAATGTATCCCCTTGCAATTACTCTATGGCCTGGATCAGCTATGAATAATGCTTTTAATGTTTCGTATTTCTCAATTCTCACACCTCTTCTTTTTAGGAATCCTGTATCTATTAGGATCTTGGCTAAGGCCCTTTGCAACTTAAGAGCTCCATTATTTACTGAGAATGCTGCATGAGTATCAGCATAGTATTCTCTCATTCTGCTAAACCATAGAACAAATAGATTGAATATGAAGCTGAGAGCCGCTAATGCTAGTCCTCCAAGAACAAGTACTAGTCCTCCTTCAGCTCCTCTATCCCTACTTCTAAAAGCAGCGGAGAACATTCCGTATCTCATAAGCATAATACCTAGCCAATACATTATTGCAGGTATTATGCTTATCAACATCATTACAGCCATATCCTTGTGCTTTATATGACCTATTTCATGAGCTATGACTGCTTCTAGCTCATCGCGGTTAAGAACTTCAATAGCTCTTCTAGTTACAGCAACTCTAGGTCCTGTGAGTGGTGAGCCGTATGCAAAGGCATTAGGAACATTTATCTCAGCAACCATTACTTTAGGTACTTTTTTAAGACCTGATACTTTTGCTATACGCTTAACCGTATCTATGAGCCAGCCTTCTCTATATATATCAGCAGGTCTAACTCTATACATTGCATCTATGATGTGAGGAGCAAAGAGCCACTGAAGAAGATTGAACATAACAACTATAATTAGTGCTGTGATCATTATATCCATTCCGAAACCCCCAAACAGGTAAGTCAATATAGCCATCAGCACTAATGAGCCGAGACCTATTATCAAGGCTATACTTCCCAACATACCTAGTCTCAACTTTACTAAGGACACCATATTCTGTCCCCAGCTCTTAGTAAGTAGTTAATGGGGTTAAAAGCAGTACTACATGATCGGATTATTCAAAGGTTATTCAGTAAATTAACTAGATTATTGAGTTCATCAACGAATCTAGGGCCGTAATGACTCAAAGACATAGCTGACAATATAATTACATTATTTGTATTAATGAAACTCCAACGATTACAAAGCTTACTAATTATCTCATCTTTATCATACTTAAGACTCCTAGCTTCATATATAATTACATCAGGCTTTAGTTTAGGTACTTCCCTTAGCAACTCTCTAGCTTTCAATCCCCATACATAGGCTTCCCTTATGTCTGATGTCACTACATAGCCACCTATTAAATGAATTCCCGATGTTATATGGCTAAAGTAGCAGGGGATTGTAGGCTCTCCTAAATCAAGCTCCACATATATCCTCAGAGATTTCTTAAGTGCTTTATTTAATCTCACTAATTTTCTAATAAGACTTTCAGCTAATGTACATGATTCTTTAAAAGACCCCACAATACCTCCCACACTATATACTAAATCTATAATGCCCACTATTGAAGTTGGTAGGGGGAATAGATATACAGTAAAACCATTTGATAATAAATACTTAGCTAAAGGTCTCTGTATAGAACCTGATAAAAGTACTAAATCTGGACTAAGACTTTTCAATTCATTAATATCTATAAATAGATAATCACTAACTTTAGGTTTTGATGATGCTTCTAATGGATAAATACACCAGCGGCTAGTACCTACTACAAAATTTCCTAGACCTAGTCTAAAGAGTATCTCGGTAATTGCTGGAGATATACTGACAATTTTTCGAGGTTTCTCAGGTATTTCTACGTAGAGATTTAGCTCTGGACAATATACCTTCATAAATACCCCAAGAGTATGTATATCTTTAAAGATAAATTAGAAATTAATTGTAAAATCGAGTATCATTTAATTAAGTGGCTGTAATATGCTTTAAGAGAGTTTACTATGTTAACTCTAGGGACAAAGCTCTTTATAGCATTTATACATACTTCATAGAACTTCTCCCTATCACTAAAGTAAAGCTCTACTATGTTTCTTAATTTATTTGAGAACTCTTCATAATCTTCTCTATTTATTTTCTCTACTCTTGGATCTCTGTATATATTTATGAACTCTCTTAGATCTTTGCCAAAGAGCCATCCATTAAATCCATCAATTATTATTTCTAATGCTCCTCCATCTCTTGATGATATGGTTGGTATCCCATTAACTCCAGCTTTCATGTAGCTAGTTCCACATGCTTCCCAACCTGAGAATGGTGTAAATGTTAATAGATCTGAACCTTGAAGCAGTATCTTTGCCTTAGATACATCATAGTCATGGATAAACACAACATTCTTATAAGTATTAGATAATTTCTTAAACATCATCATCCTTTTCAAACCATCTGTATCATGTGGATGGGCTTTACCAGCTAATACATATATTACTGGTAGATCATGATTTCTTTCTATGAACCATGCCATGAACTCAGGTCTTTTATATCTTACAATTCTCCTAGCCCATGTAACTATCATTTTCTCTCCATTTAGATCTATACCTTCTTTATACAGTCTCAGCATCTTTAGAAGAGATTTTCTAAGCTCTTCATGAACATCCCTAAACGTCTCTATACTCAACTTCTTTTCTTCATAGAGTTTCTTAGTCCTAGTATTCATCCATCTCTCAATATCTATGCCATTGGTTATGTAGTGAATTTTACCTATGTAGTGTGGGAATACATTTTTAATGACATCAAGTTGTTTTTGTGAAACAACGAATGCCTTTTCAACTAGACTAAGACCTATTTCTGTTAGAACTACTTGTGGTGCAATGAAACTCCATCCCAGTTCTCTTTCTATAAGTTCTTTTGGAAATGTTGGATGACCCCAAGGTCCAGGTGTATGTATTATTAATCTATATTTCTTGTTTATTGGTAATATCAGTGGGAGAAGTGCTGTATATGCTTCTTGCAGATCTATGTAATCAATATTCTCAATGCCTATGAAGTTCTCAATGTAATATGCTGAAGACTTAGCTAGAAAGAGATACTTAAGGAATTTCTCCTCTATATTTCTTTCTATGTATATGCGTTCAGTTAAGGAACGAGCCCATGTTGGACATACTGATTCAAAAAATATCACATTAGCAGAATTTCTTCTAAAGAACCAAGGTCTAACAATTACATCTTCGCCTTTTAACTTCACTTTGAATTCTTCTAAAGGTACAAGCTTCTCCCAGAAGATCTCTGGGTGTTTTTGTGGTTTAGGAAGTGGTTCTGTATCCTTGAATTCATAATCAACATATCCTCTCCTGTATAGGAGAGTTAAAACAATATATCTCAATCCAAGTCTTGAAGCAGTATAGAACTTATCACCTTCAAGTACTCCTAAACCACCTGCATAAGTATATCCATAGTCAAGTGCTAAATCAGGTGTTATGCTAACTATTACCATGTAGTAAACCCCTTAGCCTAGAAGGCTTTTTATGTAATAAGTCTGTTGTTTCTTCAATCATCAAATAGAGGTTTTAAACAATATTTATCTCACTAAACTCATTTTCTTAACTGAGTGATAACATTATGAGAAAACTCAATTTCATACTATACATACCAACAAAAGTTGTGTTTGGTTCCGGTGTAGTTAATAGAGTTGGTCATGAAGCATCTAAGTTAGGAATTACTAGGGCACTTTTAGTGACTACTAGAGGAGGTTCTTTGAGGAGATTCGGATATGTTAACATGGTTATGAACTCTCTACAAAGTAGCGGCATAGAAACCGAGTTGTTCGCTGAAGTATTTACGAACCCTACAGCTGAACTAGCTGATGTAGGTGCTGATGTTTGTAGATCCTACAGATGTGATGGAGTTATCGGACTTGGTGGAGGTAGTGCAATAGATGTTGCTAAGTCCATAGCAATAATTGCGTTGCAAGGGGGTAGAGCTGAGGAGTATCTAAAGGGAGAGAGAAAAGCTGAAAAGGCATTACCGATAATAGCCATTCCAACAACACATGGAACTGGTACTGAAGTTAATAGATTTGCAGTTCTTACGGATATCAAGACTCTAGCTAAAGTAGCTATCGCAAGTTCAGCTATATATCCGAGAACAGCGATACTTGATCCTGAATTAACAAAGACACTACCACCCAAACTCAGTGCTGCAACAACTATAGATGCTTTCACACATGCATTAGAATCCTATATTGGTTTAGGTGCAACTGCAGTTGTTGATCTGTTTGCTGAAGAAGCAATTAGAGAAATTTTACAATATGCACCTAAACTTCTTAATAACTTAAGTAATGTTGAGATACGTTCTCACTTACTTTATGCAAGTATGTGTGCAGGTATAGCAATAAGTCATGGAAGAACTGGTGTTATGCATGCACTTGAACATGCAGTAAGTGCTTTCCATCCAGAAGTTCATCACGGTATAGGACTTGCAGCATTAATGTTATCTTGGGCTAAGTATATCGCACCTAGGGTTAAGGAGAAGTTCATAAACATTGCTAGATTAGCTAAGGTACCCATAGAGAAACTCACAATCGATGAAGCACTACAAAAAACTATAGCATTGTTGGAAGATTTACTAAAGAAACTAGATCTAAGAATTAGGCTAAGAGACTTAGGAGTTGAGGAAGGTGAATTAAGAGATTTAGCAGAAAACGCTATGAGGAATCTCCAAGTATTGATAAATAACACACCAGGAAATCCAAGTATTGAAGATCTTATAGAAATATTGAGACAAGCTCTGTAAGCTTTTAAACATAATAAACCGGTACTTACAACTATTGCACCTACATTTTTTACTAAGAGTCTAGATTAGGAAAAAGCTGGAGGTGACCCAACTTGAGAATTGAGATTAGATGGCATGGTAGAGGTGGCCAAGGAGCAGTTACAGCTGCTGATTTATATGCACAGGCAGCAATTATGCAAGGTTACTATGCACAGGCATTTCCGGAATTCGGTGCTGAGCGTAGAGGAGCTCCTGTAAGAGCGTTTACACGTATTGATACTGAGTCATTTATACATGATCGATATCCTATAGAAGAACCAGATATTGTCGTAGTTCTCGATCCTATGCTAGCCAGAGATCCCATGATTATTCAGGGATTAAAGAAGAATGGATTATATATTGCGAATTCCAAACTCAGTCCTAGTGAACTAGCTAAGATCATAGGTAGAACAGATATTAATATTAAAATTATTGACGCTACACGAATTGCTCTTGAAGTTCTAAAAAGACCCATAGTCAATACCGCAATGCTTGGTGCAGTAGCTAAATTAGTGCCTATAGTTAAGCTCGAGTATATTGAAAAATCTATTCAAGCAAGATTTGAAGCTAGATTAGCACAATTAAATCTAGAAGTTATTAGAAGAGCTTTTAAGGAGGTGAAGTAGTTATGAGCTCATCTAAAATGCCTGGATGGAAATCTCTCCCAATAGGTGCAGCAATAATTAATCCGCCAACCAGTTTAGAATACAAAACAGGTACTTGGAGAACCTTTAGACCAGTTATTGACCAGGAAAAATGTGTTAGATGTAGGTTATGTTGGGCTTACTGTCCTGATGGAGCAGTTATGGAGTTGGAGAAAGAATACGTTACTAAGAGTGGGAGGAAGTATAGCATAACTTATGAAATAAACTATGAATATTGTAAGGGCTGTGGTGTATGTGCTCGTGAATGTCCAGTTAAAGCAATAACTATGGTTGAGGAGGGTGGTTAATATGGGTAAGATGGTTGGTTTAAATGGTAATTATGCTATAGCATATGCTGTAAAAGCTGTTGGCCCTGACGTTATAGCAGCTTATCCAATAACCCCTCAAACAGCAATTGTGGAGAAATTAGCTGAGTTCGTAGCACAGGGAGAATTAGATGCTGAGTATATACATGTAGAGTCAGAACATAGTGCAATGAGTGCTATAGTAGGTGCTGCAGCTGCTGGTGCTAGAGTCTTCACAGCAACATCAAGTCAAGGACTAGGGCTTATGTACGAAATACTATTTATAGCATCATCACTAAGATTACCAGCAGTAATGGGCTTAGTAACAAGAGCATATTCAGCTCCTATAAATATCTGGTGTGATCATGGAGACTTCATGTCAGCAGCTGATACCGGGTGGATACAATACATGAGTACAAGCAATCAAGAAGCTTATGATGCTATAATAATGGCTTATAGAGTATCTGAAGATCCAAGAGTTCTCTTACCAGCAATGGTTTCAATTGATGGATTTATACAGAGTCACACAGTTGAACCAGTAAAATTAGAGGATGATGAGGAAGTTAGGAAATTCGTACCTAGAAGACCTAGAGAAATAAGACTTGATCCAGATAAACCAATGACTCTAGGAGCTTTAGGGGATCCTAATTGGTACTATGAATTCAAGATGCAGCAACAAGTAGCTATGGAGGAATCAAGAAGGGTATTTGATGAAGTAGCAAGTGAGTTTGCTAAGAAATTTGGTAGAAGTTATGGAGCTATAGATACGTTCATGACTGAGGATGCTGAAGCGATAATTGTGACTATGGGTAGTACTGCTGGTACATTCCGTGTTGCAGTTGAGAAGATTAGAAAGGAAGGTGCGAAAGTAGGTCTAATAACTATTAAACTCTACAGACCATTCCCAAGAGACGACATTGTTAAGATATTAAGCAATGCAAAGGTAGTAGGAATTGCTGAGAGAGATCTATTCTTTGGAGCTGCATATCCTGGATATCTATTCAATGATGTAGCTACATCACTATACTTAGCTAATGTAAGAACAAAACTCGCAGGATTCATATTTGGATTAGGTGGTAGAGCTCTTAGATTCTCTGAAGCTTATGAAATTACAAAGAAAGTATGGAGCTTTGCTAAAGGAGAAGCAGAGATACCTAAGAAACCAATCTTTGTGGGGGTGAGGGAGTAATGCCTGTATCCATACGTGATATACCTAGAGAGGAATACCTTGTATCTGGCCATAGACTATGTCCTGGCTGTGGAGCAGGAATTATAATGAGACACTTAGTAAAAGCTGCAGGTAAAAACACCATAATGGTTGTAGCTACAGGATGTTTAGAAGTCTCTACAACTTACTATCCACATACTGCTTGGAAAATTCCATGGATACATGTAGCATTTGAAAATGCAGCCTCAGCTGCAAGTGGTATAGAAGCAGCAATCAAAGCTCTAAAAAGAAAAGGAATTATAGATCCTAAAAAAGACATAAAAGTAATTGCTGTTGGTGGTGATGGAGGTACCTTCGATATAGGATTCCAAGCACTGAGCGGTATGCTCGAAAGAGGCCATGATGTTCTCTATCTAGTATATGATAATGAGGCATATATGAATACAGGTATTCAGAGAAGTGGTTCAACACCTTTAGGTGCTTGGACTACAACTACACCCATTGGTAAGAAATGGAGACTTGGAGAATGGAGACCTAAATATAGAAAAGAAATGTTATTCGTGGCCATGGCTCATAACATACCATACTATGCTACAGTTAATCCAGCTTACATAACGGATATGTATAACAAATTCAAGAAAGCTCTTAGCATCAAAGGACCTAAGTTGATTCACGCATTCTCTCCATGTATTCCAGGCTGGAGAATGAGGGAAGACTTAACAATTCAAGTTGGTAGAATGGCTGTACTAACAGGAGTTTGGGTAAATCTAGAGTATGAAAATGGAGTTGTAAGAGTAACAACACCTGTACCTAAGAGAAAGCCAGTAAAGGAATACCTAAAGCTTCAGGGAAGATTTAGACATTTAACTGATGAGGACATAGCTCTAATTCAAAAAGCTGTTGATGAATACGTCGCTAGAATAAATAAGATCGTGGGTAAGGAAGTCATAGGCCCTGTAGAAAGTTAGCCAAAATAATTATCTTCATTATTTTTTATATATACTATACCCCTTATTGAATGCTTTTATGTTAGGCTCTATCATCTCCTTACGCCTAACAGTATTCCTTATTGATTCTTCAACGTATTTAGGCTCGACAATACTTGTTACTGCAACTAAAACCCCTAGAAGAACCATATTAGCAGCTCTACTAGTGCCTATAATTTCCTCCGAAATCCTCATAGCTGATGCTGCATATACCTTATACTTTGAACATATCTCATCAGATACTTTGACTAGATCTCTATCCACGATTAAAATGCCATTGGGTTTAAGATTGTTTAGTTCACTCATTAACATTTCCTGTGTTGTAGCTACTAGGACATCGAGTTGAGATACTAATGGATAATCAATAGGCTCATCTGAAATCACTAAATCTGCTTTTGACCACCCACCTCTCTGTGCAGGACTATAAGATGTTGCCATAGCTACATCCTTACCTGCATAAATTGCTGCATATCCTAGAATACGTCCCATAAATATTATTCCATGACCTCCTAACCCAGCTAGTCTTAGCTCTAAACGTGCCATAGCTACTCACCTCTTAGCTTCTTAATAATGTCTAGAGTTGATCTCTCAAAGCTCGGTTTTTCTCTTCGCTCTATGAAGTTGCCAAGTATTATTGGTTTATCAGGCTCTATCATTAACTCTTCTAAAGGAGCATCATGCTTAACTCTTGTCCTTGTTCTAAGCATTTTTATCAACTCCAGCATTTTTAGATTATTTCTCTCTGCAAATATTGTACAAGGACTTAAAACCTCAATTACTGAGAAGCCCTTAATTTCAAAAGCCTTGAGTATTGCGTTGAGGAGTTGAGTATCATGGAATACTGTCCACCTAGCTACAAATGATGCTCCACATGCATAAGCTAGTAGAGGTACATTAAATGGCTCTTCTAAATTTCCGTAGGGTGAAGTCATGGTCTTAGCACCTTTAGGTGTTGTTGAACCTAGCTGACCTCCTGTCATACCGTAGATGAAGTTATTAATTATTATTACATTCAAATCTATATTCCTACGAGCTGCATGTATGAAGTGATTACCACCAATAGATAGTATATCACCATCGCCGCTAATTACACTGACTTCAAGCTCTGGTTTTGCTAGCTTTATACCTGTAGCAAATGGTATTGCTCTTCCATGAGTTACGTGGTACCCATCTATTCTTAGATATCCCGCAATTCTACCAGCACAACCAATACCTGAAACCACTACATGCTTTTCTGGAGGTATTTCAGATTTAACAATAGCTTTAGCAAATGTTTTGAGTAACAATCCTAATCCACATGCAGGACACCATATCGTTGGAAACCTCTCGGTTCTCAGTAAAGGCTCTATATCTTTATAAATCGGTGGAAGTTCGACTCTTTTAGACATGGCTATACTTTCTTCTTCATATGTTTTAGTATTTAAGAACTCCATTCAATTCACCCACTATAACTCTTCTCTATATGTGAGAGTATATATTCTGGTTCTGGCAAATAACCTGGTGCGTAAGGTACGTGAACTACTTTTGCATTCTTTACATATTCCTTAACTACGTGATATATTTGGCCCATATTAACTTCAACAACTATAAATGCGTCAATACTATTTCTAGAGTCTAGCTCTTCAATTCTCCATACCGGAAATGGCCATGCAATTCTTGGTCTAAAAAGACCAACTTTAATTCCTTTTTCTCTAGCTATTCTTATAGCTTTCTTTGCAGATCCGCTAACACTTCCATACGCAATGACTATGATTTTAGAATCGTCAATATACATCTCATCCCATTGTGCAATTTTTCTAGCATTTTCCCTTATCTTCCTAACAAGTCTTGTTACAAGTTTCCAACTAGCTTCCTTAGTTAGGTTCGGATACCCTCTTTCATCATGCGTTAGGCCTGTCATGTGTATTCTA
>QMXA01000006.1 GCA_003661905.1 Thermoprotei archaeon
ATAGATCCAGCCGTATCACTAGCTCCTAAAAGATTTTCACTGCCACCACATGAAGAAGAAGTTAAGCAATTACTGCGTTTAGCTATGACCATTGAGAGAAAAGCATATGAGGCTGATGTAATAATCATAACACATTATCACTATGATCACCATGATCCAGGCAAATTCATATCTCTAGAAATATATAGGGGGAAGCTAGTGATAATTAAGGATCCTCAAAAGCACATTAATGTATCACAACGCATCAGAGCATCACGCTTTCTAAAACTAATAAAACCGCTCATAAAGAGAATTGAAACTGCTGATTCAAGGCGTTTCAAAATAAACAACACAGAAATAATGTTTTCAAAACCCTTACCTCACGGCGCTAATCCGAGATTAGGTTATATAGTTGAGACTTTAATTAAGCATGGTGATGAGTCTGTACTTTTTAGTAGTGATGTTGAAGGACCTTCTCTAGAATCCCAAGCAGAATTTATTTTGAGAAGTAAACCCAATACCGCAATAATTGATGGTCCTATGATTTATCTATTGGGTTACAAATATTCAAGAGAAAATATGGAATTTGCAATGAGAGTTTTAGGCAAAATCTTGGAAAACCAAAGCATAACAATGATCTTGGATCATCATTTCACTAGAGATCTAAAATGCTTAGAATACATAGAGCATTTGAGAAGACGCGCTGAGAAGACAGGTTCCAAGGTTATGACAGCTGCTGAGTTTATGAATAGAGAACCTCTATTCCTAGAAGCTAGGAGATATGAACTCTATAGAGAGAAACCAGTATCAGGTCTAGAGCTTTTAAAAAGGAAGAGCTTAAATGACCTCTATAAGTAATAGGCTTTAGGTGCGCTATATCAATGAAGCTATTAGCAGTTGTAGATATTCACGGCAATGTTATAGGACTTGAGAAAGTTCTGAAGAGTGTTGAGTCTGATATACTTGTAATAGCAGGTGATGTAGCTCCTTACAGATCTATAATGAGTTATCGAAGTATCTTAGTACCCTTATCTAAGTACTCTGATAGATTTAAGGAAATATTAATAATTCCAGGAAATATGGATCCTGAAGAATTACCTACTTATGCAGAGACGCTGTCTTCAAATATTCATTCAATACACTTCAAGGCATTGAGGATTAATAATTATGTATTTATAGGTGCTGGGGGATCACCCATTACACCATTTTCAACACCTACTGAGTATCCTGACGAGCTAATAGAAAATAGGCTTAGAAAAATATTTGTATCTGTAATTAGTTGTAATGAGCCGATAATTCTAATAACACATGCACCTCCATATGGAACTAAAGTTGATAAGACTTATTCAGGTATTCATGTGGGGTCTAGGGGGATAAGAAGAGTAATTGAAGAATTCAAGCCTATAATAAACATTTGTGGACATATACATGAATCTCCAGGAACAGATCTGGTAGATAAGACTATAGTTATAAACCCAGGACCTTTGATGAGAGGAAAATACGTAGTAGTAGAGCTAGAAAAATCGAGAGTACTGAAAATAGAAGTTGCAAGGATCTAAAACTTCTTTATAAACATGTCTAAACTAGCTCTCTTAGCCTTAGAAAATTCACGAGCTGAGATGAATTTAAATCCCTCACGATGTAGAAGCCTTTTAGCCTCTTCAGAAAGTGACGGAGCCACAAGAACTCCCTGAACTTTAACACCCATAGAGCCATAATGCTCTACATAGCGCTTTAACTGAGCAACTGCTGAGATTCCAGCTCTTTCATTCTTAACTTCAATAACTATTAATGAACCATCCTTTGCTCTAAGGACAACGTCTACCTTACCCATGGGTGTTGGTATGTCCTTTCCTATAACTTCTGCTCCAGATTCTATTATTGAAGGATTACTAATTATTAATTTAACAAGATCTTCTTCAGTGCCTAAGACTCTGAGATATGTTGATGCTAATTTACATAGAATTAGCGTATCTAAAGAGTTAAACTCTACAACTATAGTTTCAGGAGGGGAATATCTCTTACTAATCACTATTAGCTTATTATTTTCACAAAATGCGTCAATTCTAGAACCTGGTGGTTGCCAATTAAGTGGTTCCCTTTTTGATGATTCATGAATTAATAATGTTCCATCAGGTTTTACTATGAGCATTCGTGCTGCGAAATCAGCATATGAGGCAGCACGACCTTTGTATTCAATACTGCATATTCCTACTATTACACAAACATAACCCTGCCTATACATTAATATATTCTTTGCAGCTCTTGCACAATTAGGTTTAGATACCATATCTCGACATATCTCTGATTCCAGATTCACTCACCTGATTTACAATAGTTGTGAGAGCCTTGATAACTTCATCTAGGTTCATATCTGGAAGAGTCGCTGATGCAGCCTCTCTATGACCACCATACTTCCCTCCAAAATGAGATGTCACTGCTTTGCAATAACTGAGAGCAAGACCTCTTTGGGACCTTATCGTTACAACTATTTTTCCTTCCTCCTTCCTAACGAATATGGAGTCTTTATTGAATTTTCTTGCTATTTCTGTTGCGGCAATACCAAATAGACCGGCGAATATTCTGGTTTCAGCTTCTTTGAACCCTGATATTAATACTGAACCCATATCTATAGCTCTTTCAGAAGCTATGTTAACTAGTTTGTTTAGGAGCCACTTCGCCTTTCTATACTTAACTTCGAGCTTCTTGAAAGATTCTAAACAACCACCATGCATTAGGACATCAACTATTTCTTTCATGAATTCTATATCTCCAGGATCAATAGATATTGAAAGTTTTACTTTATCGCTAAGTTGCGTTATGTAGTTATCATTACATTCACTTCCTTCACATACATCAGCTACCCTAACGAGAATTTCTTCGTATGGATTCAAAGTTATTGATAATTTAGAAACCATAAGACTAGGTGTTGAAGGAGCTATATCCCAAATTATACGAACACCTAACTTCTTTAACTTCTCAATCCACATAGATGATGTGTAGTGATGATCTATTATTAGTACTGAAACACCACTCATTACATAGTTAACCAAATGTGAAAAAAGCTCCTTATCGACAGCTACATCTAATAATACTAATGATGAACATTCATCTATTCGAAAGGTATTAACTTCAGCAGTTGCTCTCCAAGGTTGTGTAAATCCCAGTGATATGTGAGATGGGTATGCATCGGGCATGAAGTGCTTCAGGTATAGAAAGGCACTTATCACACCATCACAATCCCCATGAGCTAGTATTGCATGCTTCTTTGCCATTTATTACACCTCACTACTAATAGTAGGCACTTAATAGGTAAGGTTGTCACTCTATTAAATAACCTTTATTAGTATACCACTCTAAAAAATTCGTACTATTTATTACTACTTAATAAACGACTAGGTTAAAATAACTCGCTAGTAAAGTATCTTCTCTCAGAAGAATACTCTGGAGATATAGTCATGGTAAATAGTTTAAGAAAAGCACTTAATACCTTGAGAAAGCAAAAATACCATCTAATTGGTAGCCATTCAGCTGTTAAGAAATGTTATTGGGTACATAAAGCACTTACACAAAAGCACTTCTGTTATAAGGGTAAGTTCTATGGAATAGAGAGTCATAGATGTATTCAGTTCTCTCCAGCAGTCCTTTGGTGTTGGAATTCATGTCTACATTGCTGGAGACTTAGGCCATCTGATGTAATGAGCTGGGAAGAGTCTTTACTACCTTCAATTGATGATCCGGGATTCATAGCAGATGCAGCAATAGAGGAGCATAGAAGAACTATAAGCGGGTATTTCGCATATCCTAATATTGATAAAACCATGCTAAAGGAAGCCATGACACCTAAGCATGTTGCTATAAGCCTTACAGGAGAAGCAACACTTTATCCTAGACTAGGAGAACTCATTAAAGAATTCCATAAGAGGGACTTAACAACATTTCTTGTAACTAGAGGCATTAGGCCAGATATACTTGCAAATTTAGACGAAGAGCCTTCACAACTCTATGTCTCTATAGAAGCTTATGATGAGGAAAGTTATAGGTACTTCAATAAACCAATATTTCCAAACTTATGGAAATTAACGCTTAAAACTCTGGAAATCCTCCCAAGTTTCACATCCCCCACAGTCATAAGAATAACTCTTATTAAAGGATTCAATAATTCTGAAAAATCATTGAAAAAATTTGCAAAACTAATTAGTGTAGCTCAGCCAACGTTTATAGAAGTAAAAGCATACATGTTCATTGGTGCATCAATGACTAGATTGAGTAGAGAGTCCATGCCACATCATAAAGAAGTAAAAATATTCGCAGAGCTATTAGCTAACGAAATTGGCTATAATGTAGTATCTGAAAGCAAACCTAGCCGAGTTGTTCTACTATCCAAACTTGATAAACCAGTAATACGTCATGGAAATTGCCCAGTAAGTTGGGAAGACCCAGATCCAGGAGATGAATTTTCCGGAGAATACGGCGAACCTGAGACAGCAATATAGAACTATGGTTATGCTCTATTACTGAAACTTATTTATAAGTGCTCGAATTAGAGTAGAATGATGAGTAAAGAGATACTTCCCAGCCTTAACTATAAACAACATCAATCTTTGATTGAGTACTTAATCAAGATTCTTAAACCAAATGGGTTTAAATATTCATAATAATGGTGCTGCTTATGCGCCGCTTATGGATAGAACTAGCAATTGCAACAGTGCTCTTATTACTAGCTGTTATATTTGTGTGGAATTATTATGATATATTCATATTCATGAATTGGGTAAGAACCGTTCAAGAACTTGGACTATTTAAATTATATGCAATGTATAGATATAATATATCCTATAGAGTTGTGTACTTTCCTTTAGCTCCTCTAACATTTATCGGATCCTATAGCTTAGGTGAGACAGTTAGTAAAATAATAGTTAGTAGTAAGTTAATCATAACTATGACTCCTGAACAGATAGAGGCATTGAAAGTAACCATACTAAGGATATTCTCTAAATTACCCTTACTTCTTTCAGCATATTTAATAGCTTACATTCTATATAAGAGAGAAGGTTGGGAAGTAACTAGGTGGTGGCTATATAATATACCATTATTTGTAACCATTGCAACGTATCAATTCGATCCGATAATGGTGTTCTTTCTATTATTAGGATCATATTACATTGCTGAAAATAAGTGGATTCGAGCAGGGATCGCATGGGGTTTAGGTGCTGCTATTAAATATATACCACTTCCGTTAGTACCAATAGCTTATTTAGCTTCAAGGAATAGACATAATTTCATACGATTCTTAGCATCTTTAGCAATAACTGTAGGATTAATAGCTACTCCTTTCATGATCGTTAATCCACAAGATTTTCTTAATAATATATTGGAATTCCATGGTAATAGACCTCCTCAATATTTATCAATATTCAATATCCCAGTGCTATTAAGTAATAGAGATGTGAACGTAGTAGATGCTGTTACTAAATCTTGGCCTGTATTATTTATATTGATCTATGCATTAGTGATACTGCTCTTCAGACCAAAACCTGGTGATAAAGAGAGTCTCTTTAGATCTTTAGCGGCAGTGCTCTTAGTATTCATTATATTTAGTAAGGTTGTTAATCCAAACTACTTGCTATGGGCTTATCCATTTCTAGTATGTATATTAGTTAAGAAGCAAAGTAAGCTTGGTTTAAGACTCTTGGTTCTAGCAACTATAATAGCTACTATATGGCCTGGCATATATCTATATGTTCCAGCAGTATTAGGCAAACCAGCTTACATAGAGGAAGTTATGCAATACTATAATGCGAGAATTCTTATTGAAAAATCCTTTCAAGGGCTTGGAGAGCATATAATATTAAAGCTTCTTGAGCTATCAGGTCATGGATTTGGCCCTGTTTTCGAATTTCTATATATGAACTTGAACCTTATAGGAGCTTTACTAATAATATCATACGCATTAATGCTATTTCATATACTCATTGTAGAGCTAGGCAATATGAGAAGTATAAAGGATATCGTAAATGCCATTAGAAATACAAGACAAAAACTATTAAGTTTAATAAGAGAATTTCAACACACTTCAGGTAAGTAAGTGTTGAAATATTACTAATTATAACTCTGCAGCTCCAACTCAGTATAGCGGAAATCTATGGGTGCTGCTATGGATCTGAAGAAAGTTCTTGAAAGAGCCTCTATAAGATCTTCAGGTGCCGTAATCATAGGCTCTAACATAATGGTGGACGGTCATGAACCTAATTATCCAATAAGAATAATTACACATATACATAGGGATCATATAAAGGACATAAACAAAAGTGTAAGAGAAGCTTCACTAATAATAGGAACACCACCAACATTAGAAATACTAAGAGAGTTAGGTTACATAATTCCTGAGCATAAGTCATTACCCTTAGGGTATGAAAAATTCATAAAACTAGATGATGGTGAATTCAAACTCGTGCCTTCAAAACATGTAATAGGCTCAGCTCAGGTATTTTTTAGAGATTATATCTTAGGAATAGATATAGGATATACAAGCGATTTCAAAGACCCAGGTAAGGGAACTCCAATAATGAACGTTGATGTATTAATAATTGAATCTACTTATGGTAAACCCGAATGGTCACGACCTATGAAAGATGTAACTGAAGATCTATTTATTGACTTAGTTAAGCAATTATTAGCTCAGGGCCCTGTTTACATTTATGGATATCATGGCAAGCTTCAAGAGGCTATGCATATATTAAGATGTGGAGGTGTAATAGCACCATTTCTAGCTCCTTATAGAGTTTATAGAGTAAGTAAAATAACTGAGAAATATGGTTATGAAATTGGTGAACTGTATTTAGAAACATCGGAAATGGCCAATGAAATTCTTAGAACTAAATGGTATGTACTCTTCGAACATTTGTCAAAAATAAGACAACGAGTTATGAGTAGTTCCTTAAAGGCTCATCACATAATATTGACAGGTTGGGAATTTGAAACTGCCTGTAGGAGATTGAATGAGAGGATTTGGAGAATAGCTCTAAGTGATCATGGAGATTTCGAAGATTTAATGAGCTATGTATCTCAATCATCACCACAATTAGTTATAGTAGATAGAGCTAGAGGGGGTTCAGCAGCTGATGTATTTGCAAATGAAATTACGAAGAATCTTAGAATACGAGCAATACCTATGCCCATATCAGCACCTTCCATAGAATCTTTTATGAGATGATGGAGTTTCACGTAATTCTTGTCCTAGGTATTAATGGAAAAGCTACAAATAGAGATACTAGGATTAAAACTCCTGATAGCCCTAGTATTAGCGCTAGGGCTAAGTAGTTACGTGGAATAGTTAGTGAACCTAGCTTTATAACCTCAAGACTTGCTACTAGACTTTTTCCTCCAATCTTAATTACGAATTTCTCAATACGAATTCTTTCCTTGGTCTTTTCCAATTCATTAATAACTTTAGCTATGTATGATTTATCTATAATTTTTTCTATTAGGGATTTACCAAGTTCTGTTCCTTCAATGTATACTACTTGCGAAACTCCATTGCTTTCCACTATTAATGCTGAGCTCTGCATAATTCCACTAATAAATAATGATACTCTATATTCTTCATATCTAAACACTTCCTCAAATATGTAGTGAGTTAATATAATAGGGATTATTAATGCTACTATGATTAACACTAGTAATAATGTTCTAGCCAAACCTCTCAGCCTAAACCTCTCTTGAATACTTATATAAACATAAATACTTATATAACTCTTTGTACTAGCACCGATAAGGATCTGGAGTAGTACGTGAGGTGGTGTGTCATAGAGTACATATATGCAGCTCTACTACTACATGCAGCTAAGAAAGAAATAAATGAGGAGACATTACGTAGGGTTCTTGAAGCTGCAGGTATAGCAGTTGATGAAGTAAGATTAAAATCTCTAGTTGCTGCTATTAAGGAGATAAACATTGATGAGGTTTTGAAAGCAGCTGTAGCAGTTCCTGCTGCACCCGTAGCTGTAGCAGCTGCTCCAAGTGTACCAGCAGCCCCAGCCGAGGAGCGAAAGGAAGAAAAGAAAGAGGAGGAAAAAGAAGAAAAGAAAGAGCTCAGTGAGGAGGCTTTAGCAGAAGGGCTTGCAGCACTCTTCGGTTAAAGGATTTTTAAAGCTCTATATTTGCATGTGCATTCCTCAAGTCCTCTTCAGATTTCTCGAGTCTATACATTAATTCAACAATTAAGGCATCGAGAAATACCATAGCTGTGTCTTCGAATAATGTTCCTAATGGGGCTAGAGGTTCGTGTATTCCTAGAATTTGTCTAGCAAAGTAATCTTCCATTCTGCTTACTTTTGTTCTGCCAGGTATTTCAACAACTACATCGGCTATTGAAGCGAGTGGGGAATCAGGAAAGCTCGTTATGGCTATTACTTTAGCTTTAACAGTTTTGGCAGCTTCAGCAGCAGTTACTATGAGTTGTGTTCTTCCTGAGCCGGAAATAGCTATTACAACATCACCTTCCTTTACTGGTGGAACTATAGTATCTCCCAATACATAGGCATTGAATCCTAAATGCATGAGTCTCATTGCAAAAGCTCTACCTACTAGACCACTTCTTCCAGCACCCATGACTAGTATTATCTTTTGATCTTTGTAAGCTTCAAGAAGTGTCTCTATCATTTGCTCAACTTGATACCACCTTATCAGTCCTATTGCTGATGAAATGAATGATGTTATTTCTCTCATAGCAGTGAAGAATTTATCGAGTTTAGTTGAAGCTGACACGAATTAGCCCTATAATGATTACTACATTTCAAAAAGAAAAACTTTACCTATTAACCCATAAGTAGCTTTATTAGATGCATTCGTTCTTTAATTAGTCCATATGAGGCTACAGCTACTTCACCCTTCCTTAAAAATCCAGTAGATATAGCAAGCTCTATTACTTTTTCAAGACCTTCATCATAGCTCTTCGCTTCAACAATTACAGGCTCAACTCCCCAAACAATTCTTAATGCTCTAAGGGTTGATTCTTTATTAGTTCCAACAATGAGTGGTGTTCTAGGTCTAAATCTTACTATATTTCTAGCTGTAGTTCCTTTAACTGAGAATACAATTAGTTTAGCCGACATCGCCCCGGCAAGATCTACTATGCCTTTTGCAAATTTAATGGGTGGAGAGGTTATTGAGGTTTCGATTCGTGGAGGATAAACTTTGGTTTCAGCTACCTTAATTATTTTTTGAAGCCATTCAATAGCCTCAAGAGGGTACTTACCTATAGCAGTTTCATTAGTGAGCATGAGTGCATCTGCTCCTTCATGTACGGCTTCAACAATATCTACAACTTCACTACGTGTAGGTATGGGGTTATTAATCATAGAATCTAGAAGTTGAGTAGCTACAATTACTGTACGACCTCTTTTAATAGATTCATAAACTATTTCTTTCTGTAAATGTGGTATATTCTCAAGTCCAAATATCATTCCTAGATCTCCTCGTGCAACCAAAATAGCATCACTTTTCTCAATTATGTTGGTTAAATTCTTAATAGCACTTATAGTTTCTATCTTTGCTATTATCCTTATATCATTTGAAGACTTTCCGAGTTCCTCAATGTATTTCCTAACTACATCTATATCTTGAGGCTTCCTTACACAACTTATACCAATATACGTAAAGTCTTTTTTAACCATGAATTCTAGATCTTTAATATCTTTACTTGTTAATACTGGTAAGTCGAAATCCTTCCCAACAACTACTAATGCTCTATGTGATTTTATAGTACCTTTAGTCTCTGCTTTAACTAGCGCATAATTTTCTGAAGTCTCAAGAACTCTAAGTCTTATCCTTCCATCATCCATAGATATTATGTCACTAGGTTCTAGAGATTTGAACACAACTTCATATGCTTGAGGAAGTGGAAGTACGTAATCACTAGCTCGTGCTCTATCTCTTATCTCAAGGCGAAGTTTCATTCCAGGCCATACTTCTAGAGGCTTATCCATTATTCCTAACCTTATTGAAGCACCTCGAAGATCTCCTATTATAGCTACTTTTCTATTTGTAGCATTCTCCGCCTTCCTAATCATATTTATCCATTCATTAGCTACATTATGTGGTGTGTGAGCAAAATTTATTCTTAAACCATCAATATTCCTTTTCAGGAAGTTCTCAACCATTTCATAATTTGCACTAGAAGGACCTAGAGTCACTATAACCTTGGTCCTCATAAATTCCCTCCTAATATGTAGAATCAAGGTTTAAAATATGGAGATGAAACTATGGATGATTATCTGAATTAACATGAAATTTAAAAAACCTCGCAAAAAATCACTATCGAAGTGGAGCCGCCGTAGCTCAGCGGGTAGAGCGCCGGCCTTGTATGGTTTCCGAGAAAGCCGGTGGTCGCGGGTTCAAATCCCGCCGGCGGCTCCAATCTCTGCAGCTTTTTTCATTGAATTACCTAGACCAAGGTATATTAAAATTAAAGCAACTATGTAGAGTATTGCTACTCCAATACTTGCAAATTGCATAGCACCTATGAATCCTACTCCCCTACCTATGAATTCTGTAATGAGCTTTAGTATAGCACCTACCTTGAGTACATCTATATTATATAGAGTGCTAATTCTATAGAATCCTACAAAGACAAATACTTCAACTATTACTCCTAGGATAGCACCTATGAACAGTAATATTGCTCCTGTTAGTAATGGTGCTATTTTAGAGAATAATTTGATAATATCCTCAGTACTAAGCTCCTTAGTAAGCCATGGCATTAACTCTTTAATAAATTGTGAAATGCCCATGGATATAAATATCAAAGCCAATATCGTGAAGATTATGTGAATGGGCATTAAGTATGTGAATACTGTACGTACAGTGCAATACTCAGTTCTTTCACTACACATACCTTTCCATCCTTTGCTCATGTATATGTAGTATAGTATAAGAATAGCTATGGCTAATCCGCCGAGGATAATTATCATGTTCATTATTGAAGATGCGAGAACGTCTATGTTCATACCTCTTGTAAATAATTGGAAGAATAGTGCAACCATCACCACAATTACTGCAACTATAATTATTGGTATTGCAAGAAGCTCTACAAGAACAGCTCTTCTTAAATTTCTCAACGAATTCACTAATAAGATACTGCTACTAGAGTCCATACCAGTTCACACCTAAAGCTCCTCAGAAGCACAGTTAGAACTTCTGAGATATATAAAGAGTTCTTAACAATATTATAGTAGTTATCGCACTTCACTAGAGGTGAAATAATGAGTGAGCGATACTATACTAAGAAACTAGTTAATTTCTTCAAAGATCTAATGCCTATGAATAATTTGAGTCATTATGATGATGTATCTGCAATAAACATGGGAATGTACTGGCTAGGAGTTAAGATTGATGGATTCTCAGCATTTAATAGCAAATTTCC
>QMXA01000007.1 GCA_003661905.1 Thermoprotei archaeon
ATTTGCTCTCATTAATACAAAGCTTATGTTTATAATTCCAGCTCTAGTACTATCCCTAGCTGTAGGTATCTATAGAACATATATTTTTATCCAAGGATGTCGTGAAATAACTGAAGTACCATCGATAACTAAAGAATTTTGTGATAATATTCTTGTACTAAGAAATGCTAGTAAAGCTGCTGAACGTGCTTTACAATCTTCAAGAAGCTCAGTTCTATCAAAGTGTAAGGATTTTGATTGCTCTCCTAGATCATGGTTAGCTAAGTTCTCATTATTATTAATGAAGTTTGTAGATATTGTAGGAACTGTAGAGCATAGTGTATTAGAGTCTTTGAGAGATACCATAGCAGTTCTTAGTCTAAATTTCAAAGAGTACTTAGTCTCTATGTGTATAGTAATATGTGTTGCTCTGGCAACCCCATGGTTAATAACATCAGCTCTTTCATTAATGAGAATTGGAGGCTTATGGGGATGGCTTATAGCAATCTTTTCATCTATATTCTCAAGCATTATAGCATCGCGATATTCATTTGATGATTCGCTCAATACAGTACTTCCTACAATTTCAGCCTTTGAACTCTGCATATTTACGGGGTTATTACCATGGCATTGAAGTACTATGTACATCCGCAAATTATTATGAAGCAAAAATTAGAAGATATTACGCCGTTTGCGAAGTATGGAACACCACAACTCATAGCAAATCAAGTACTTGGTAAAGTAGCTCTTGTATATGGAGGTAATGTTATAAGAAGCCCATTAATTGTATTCAATGAAGAGCATCAGAGATTTCAAGTCTTAGATAGGGACTGGGTCATAAATCTAGGAAGTAAAACATTATTCATTCATGGAGATCTGAGAAGAGAAGTGAATGGAAATGTTATAGGATGGTTGAAGTACGGAAAATTGGCTATTTTAGAAAATGGAAAATTAATTACGTATAATGCTTCCAATAATGAATATCGTGAGATAGTTAAAGTCGATTCTAAGAAAGTGCATAAGTATTACAATTTACTTTTTAACAATGAGGGAATAGTGGCTTTAAGCTATGATAGAGGAGGTTTTCTATTACTAAGTGATGATTCTATATATAGATGTAGGGAAATTCGTATTGGTAAATGCTATGATACTGTTTATGCTTTATGCAATAGAGGTAGAAGATCATTACTAATTATGGGGTCAAGATTTGAAACTCCCAAGATTTACTCGATAAACCAAGGCAGTATTGAAAATGTACAGGTAGGTAATGATGTGGTATCGATTCAATTTAGAGATTATACACATGTCTATGCAGTTAACGGCCTCATAAATGTACTTAAAGTTAAAGCAGAAGCTCTATCCATATCGCCTCGTAATTATATACTCATGTGGATTCCGCGTATAAATTGGCTTGCAATACATAGTGGCAAGTTTACAAATATACTGACATATTTAAATAAGAAACCAGAATTCCTAGGATGGTTAAAGAGTTCAGTACCTGTAATTCTGTCTGAGAGATCGATTAAAGTATTTGACCAGGGTATGTGGCGAAACTTTGAATTACTTACCAAGCCAAGATTTGTTGCAGTAGGTTTGTACAATATTGCAGTAGGATTCCATGATGAACTACTCATATTGAATAGCGAATTGGGTATTGAATATGAATTAGATCCCCAAATCACTTGTACAATCTTAGGGGATAAACTAATATGCTTAAACTCAAGTAAGGAACTCATAGTTTCCAAACTCTCTAATGCCATTAAGTTAGGATACAAGGTTCTAAAAGAGGTAGTTGATTACAAAGACCCTGCCATAATTGAAGTATCAGCTCCTAAGTACTCAATAATTAATGTGGAGAATACTAATGTTATGAACTTAGAAATAGAATCAGAAAATAAAGTAATTATTCACGTGAAGCCCCAAATAGTCAACACCCCAATTCTAAACACAGTTATTAACATTAATACAGGGCTTAAGCATCTTGAATACCCATTAGCTCTTAGGATTATCGAGCCAAGAATCTTAGATATTAAGGAGATCAAAGCTAAATCCTCCTACTATGGAAAGTTGAAGGGATCTAAAAATGGGTGTAAAGGATATGTAGAGATTATTGCTAATATTGGTGTTCCTCATGTGGATCTAGATCTCAAACTTCTTGCACAGGTAAAATCACAAAATAATAGTCAAAAACCAATAACTTCAGTAACAAGGAAACTAACTTCAGGAATAAACAATTATAGAGTGAGGATGGAGATACCTAAATACTTAGAGAGAGCAATTCTAAAATTAACAATACTTGATGAATACTCACTTAAATTATCTTCAGTAGAAATACCCATTAATTTCACAATACATGACATATCTGAAGAAATTCTAAGATCATGGAAAATAAAGGAATTGCCAAATGGTCTAGGTATGCTTGAAATAGGTGCAGATTTACTAAGCCTTAAGAAAAAGGGATACGATATTTCTATAGAGATTATTTGCAGTAATAAGGTGCTAGAAGCAACAGATAATACTGTAATTAATGAATGTAAAGCTCCAGCATTACTAGTAGTTCGTGCTAATAATAAAGAATTTGAATGGGTTAGGAGGTTTAGTTTAGTACCTAAAATCGAAGACATAGGGTCTATTACCCTAATTCCTAAGACCTATGGTGAGCAGTGCAGAGACAATGTTGAAATATCATATAAAGAAGTAAGTAAGTCTGGAATAATAAGAAAAATCCCCCAAATAATAGTTAGAAGGAATCCACCAATATTAATAGATGAAGCTCTACTAGTCTTTAAGGATCATAAGATAGTATTTAAGCTCATAGCTAAAATTTGTAGAGATAGTATTATGATATTCTTAAATAATGGATATATCAGTGTTAAACATCTCAATTCAGGTAGGACTAGGCTAGAATTTCCATTAGATCCTCTATCCTCAAGAACCGAGATTATAATTACTGATGGAACCGCTACATGGAGATATGTATTGGGAAACAATATTAAGTATTCTTTAGCACTCGTTCAAAAGCTCATTTTAAAACTCAGAAATATTATGGAGGTGAAGCCATTTGCTTAAAGGGTTTAAATTTAGAGGCATAATTAAGGATGCATTGCTAAATACTACAAAGAAACTACTAGGAGTTGAAGAACTAAGTATCTATAAAGATTTTGTAGTAGGAAAACTAGGTACTAAGTACTATGCTCATGGATTCTTAGTTCTTAAAGAAGTTTTGAAGTCCTCAGATGATTTAACACCCAGTGATATAATTAACTTGAGTAAGCTTTACCTAAGATTACTCAATATAGGAGTTCCCATAGCTTACAAAGTCTATATACAACCAGTGAGTAAGGAGAGGTTATTGAAAGATATTGATAGAAGTCTTCAAGAGAAATTAATAGTACTAGAACATGACCCATCTAATGCTAGGTTAAGAACAGAAATTGCGAAACTAGAGAAATTGAAAAAGAAGCTATTAGAGGGATTTCAACCCTATGAAATCAAGGTTATTTTCTCAATTACCACTAGTGCTGAGACTGTTGATGAAGCTATTAGTGAATTGAAGGTGAAGATTAAGAGTCTCAAATCAGTATTACAAAGTTCTGGAATTTATGTTGAAGAACTTAGAGGTCAACAAGCTCTTAGTGCTTTGATATCATTTTTTCGACCTACAAGTAGGTGCTATACTTAAGGGTCTTGGGGATCATAGTTATCCATCAATAATAAGTTTATACTCGATGATTATGTTTGCAGTTCCATATACATTGCCTAAGAGACCTAAATCTAGTTTAATTAGCTATGGCATATATATAGGAAAGGATAAGGAACTTTACTCACCAGTTTTTTGGAATATTCAGGAATCCCTTAATCCACATGCATTAATAGTAGGTCCAACAGGCTCTGGTAAGACTGAGCTACTCTTAGCCCTAGCATTAAGAATTCATAGTATATACGATGTCCCAATAGTTTTTATAGATGTAAAGGGTGATATATTATCGAGACTAAGAAGTAGGAAATTCAATTTCAAAACTATAAGACCTGGTTACGATTCACTAGGTCTACTATATCCTTTTCATGTCCTTCCTAAGCAAAGAGCTCTGCAGTTAGCTGATGCAATAACTCAGTGTTGGTACATAGGTCATAATCATAGGACATTATCGTTACTCTACGAGGTTTTAAAACTGGGTTTTGAGCTATGTTCTTATCCCTCATGGGAGGATTTAATAGCTCTTGCAAGATCTAGAGCAAAATCATATATTGAAGCATCCATCATCCAAAGAATTTTCGAAGAGCTAGAGATTGTAGATCCTCAAAGCAACTTAATCCATCCATTAATGAAATTGAAGAATGAGATAATGGTGTTTGATCTGAGATCTCTGCCTAAGGAAAGAACCGAGATTCTAAACCTCATAAGTTTAATGACATTTCAGGACTTGATTAACAAAGTGTCAGCTCTTAAACCAGATTATAAACAAGTTGTTAGAGCAGTTATAGCCATTGATGAAATATGGCTTGCACTACATAATATAAAGTACTCTGATCTAACCCTATCTCTACTAAGATTAAGTAGAGGTTATGGAGTTTCTGTTATCATGGCTACTCAAAGCTTCAAGGATTTAGGTGATAATTGGAGTTTGTACGCAGAGAATGTAGCACTACTTGCAGCTCTAAGTAGTACAAGCAGGAAATTTTGGTATGAGATTGCTGAGTACATGAGGTTAAGTAAGGAGGACGTTGAGAAATTCATGACCTTAATGACTCGGGGAGATGCTGTTGTTAGAATATTACCTGATCCTAGACCTATACTAGTAAGTGTTGATATAGGTGATATTATATCATTACCTAAATTGCTCATTGAAGAGTCTTAGTTATTCTAACTTGTCTTGAGGTACTATTAATCTTGCACCTCTGCTTGCTTCATGCCTTTTCCTCAACTTTCTCTCCTTAGCTTTCTTCTTCCATTTATACTTATGAGTTCCCCTAAGACCTCTAGTCTTAAGTAAGCCTCTCATTTTTCTACCAGCAGCTGTTTTACCTCTAAATACTCTGTTACGATGCTGAGGTTCGCAAATCCAATTTATATCCGGGTCATTCTTTATTGCTGGGTGATGTGGGTCAACAAGTATTACTTCATAGTATTTATAAAGACCATCCTCTCCAACATAGTAACTTCCTAGAATCTCTAGATTATTATACTTTCTCGCAGCTCTTTCTTCAGCTATTAATTGAAGGCTTTTTCTTGGTGAGTGGCCATAAACACCCATTCTCTTAGGTCTTCTACCAGATCTTGGCCTTGGTTTTCTTAATCCTCCTTTCCTAACTCTTACTCTAACTACTATGAAACCTTGCTTAGCTTCATAACCTATAGCTCTTGCTCTATCTAATCTAGTTGGTTTCTCAACTCTAATTACTGAGGGTCTTCTTCTCCATTCCATGAGTCTTTGACGCATTAAATCTCCATGATCTCCTTCATATGGCTTCTTCCACCATAATGAGATGTAGTGGTACATAGATCTAGCCATTTCTAACACCTACTACCTGCCAAGCCTTTTAGTTAGGAGAGGTTTAAAGCCTTAGTTCTCTCAAAGTATTGAGAAGAAAGGTGTCGCTAATGCCACCACCCCAAATACTTGTAGGAGTTGTTGGTAAGACGAATGTTGGTAAAAGTACTTTCTTTGCAGCCGCTACATTAATATCTGTTCCTATCGAGAATAGACCTTTCGTAACTATAGAGCCAAATGTTGGTATAGGATATGTAAGATCTAAATGTGTTCATAAAGAACTGGGGCTTAAGAATTGTAATCCAAGAAATTCACTATGCATTCAAGGTGAGAGATTCATACCTATAAAACTTATGGATGTAGCAGGTCTTATACGTGGAGCTCATAAGGGAAGGGGTTTAGGTAATAAATTTCTAGATAATCTTAGACAAGCAGATGTACTCTTACATATAGTGGATGCTGCTGGCTCTACAGATGAAGAAGGAAGACCTGTAAAACCAGGTTATAGAGATCCTATGGATGATATCATAGAGATTGAACATGAAATAGATGAATGGATGTTCTCAATAATATCTAAAGACTGGCCTAGATTAGCTAGAACACTTGACCACCTGGATTATTCACATATGATTGAAACACTGGCTCAAAGACTCTCAGGCTTATCAATAAGAAGGCAGCACGTTATATATGCTCTAAAATCTACGAAGCTAGAGAGTTCAAAACCAAGTACATGGCGTGAAGAAGAATTACGAGCATTTATAGTTGAACTTAGGAAAATTTCCAAGCCTATTGTTATAGTAGCTAATAAAGCCGATATCCCTGAAGCAGAGGATAATATTAAGAGATTAATGAACAAATTGCCAGGAAGAGTAATTATACCTGTTTCCTCATTAGCTGAATTATTATTGAGGAGAGCTGCAAATAGAGGCTTAATAAGGTACTTACCAGGAGACTCTGATTTTGAAATAATTAATGAATCGAAACTAACTCCAGCGCAGAGAAAAGCGCTTAACATTGTAAAATCTCTATTGAAAAAATGGAGCTCAACAGGAGTGCAGCAAGCACTTAATGCAGCTGTATTTAATGTATTAGAAATGATAGTTGTCTACCCAGTTGAAGATCCCAATAAATTCACAGATAGCAAGGGTTTCATCTTGCCAGATGCTTATTTAATTAAGAAAGGTACTACAGCTAGGGAACTTGCGTATATGGTGCATACTGAGCTAGGTAAGGGTTTTCTATATGCAATTAATGCTAAGACCAAACAGAGAGTAGGTGAGAATTACATTTTACAACATAATGATGTTATAAAGGTGGTTTCAACTATTAAATAGTTAATCTTCTAGACCAGCAGCATATCTGAAGTAATAACCAGGTCTTTTTCTAGAACCAAAACTTTCAAGACCCTTTTCATGTAACTGTTTTCTAATTTCATTAGCTTCCTCATGTGTTATTTCCCCTCTCTGCTCAAGGTAGTTAATTACTTCCTCAGCTTCTTCCACTGTATTAGCTCTTCTTATGAAATCAACTACACTTGGTTGAAATCCTCTAAGAGGATCTTGGATCTTAACTTTAAGTTGTGGTTCTTTGTTGAGGATCTCTTTTGCTAAGTGGGGATATTTCCTTTTAAATTCATCAACATCCATTTCTATGTGCATGAAGCTTCACTCAAGCTTATTATGGTGATTTAGGGTAATAAATCTTGGTGTAAGGATTTAGTGAGGTAATAAGTTGTGGTCTTGAGAATTTCGGATATTGAAATCTCAACCATTTGTCATGCAACTGAAGATATTGAAAAAGTAAAGACTGCATTAATGAAATTCATTCCGCAGGAATTGAGAACTAATGCTCGAGTTGAGCATTTACAAGCTAAGGGATACTATAAGAACCCCATTACTCGACTTGTAGTGAGGTTTAGGGGTAAGGAGGCGGAAAAAGTTGCAAAATATATATTCTCTTTAATTGATTCATCAGAACGCACTATTTTACTTACTACACTTGATAATAGATTCGACACTAGAGCAAGCAAGCTATATATTCGTTTTAGTAAACAAGATGCATACCTAGGCTCTGCAGTTCTTTTCGATGGTGATGATGTGATTAGGGTTGTAATGACACTATGTAGAATTAAGAATTTTGAAGATGCTAGAAAAGTTCTCAAAGAGCTCATGGAAGCTGAAGAGAGGATTAAGTAATGAGTGTAGATTTGCTTACTTACCCAGATATTGATGAGATAAATAGTTTGCTAGCTTTTGCCAAGAAGTTAGGAATTGAATGCATAGGCATTCCGTTGGAAATATTAGATAAAGCACCAAATACGATCACAAGACATACCAGAATAATTCCCCGTTGCATTCTTGAAATTACTAGAGGGAAACTAGAAAGGAGGGTATACAGCAATAGAAAGTGCCTACAAGCATATAAACCTACAGATACTTCCTCAGCCAGGAGAATTCCTATTTATAAAAAGAAATCAGTGATACTATTTGATAAAAGCAATATAAAGTTCTTTGATAAAAGTGAAGCTCACTTACTTGCAGAAAATGATTGTATAGCAGAAATCTCACTTAGAGATCTGCTTCATTCATCGAGATATACAGTGAATGGAATTAATGAGAGAATACGATATATGAGAAATATGTATAAAGCTTTATCTCTTGCTAGTAAGTACAATGTGAAAGTTGTGTTTTCGAGCTTTGCACATACTTGGTGGGAACTTTGGCACAGAAATTCTTTGATATGCATCCTTACTAAATTAGGCCTACCTAGTAATTTTATTAAACGTTCTATTCACTTAGCGAAAACATTAGCTCTTGAGGCGATGTAGGAATGGTGAATGGGTACCTCTACATGCTCATCGCAATATCAATAATAAGTATAAGTTCCTTTATCCTTTCACTAATATTACTAACGAGGTTAATTCATATTAAGAAAGCTCTAAGTCTTTTAAGCCCTAGATCATTTAGGAAAGCTATTAAGGCCTATGAGAAACGCTTAGTAAAGCGATATATAGTCTTTGAAATATTTGATTCAGGGATCAATATAGAGGAATTGAGATCTGCTCTTATAGATTCATTATCAAGAGAACTAGGTATTTTAAACCTAGCATCATGTAATATTAAGCTCATATGGTTTTCAGCAAAGAAGCGCTGTGGCATATTGAGGGTTAAGGGACCTTATGCTTGCATTCCTAGTGTCTTATCAGCTCTATCTCTAGTTAGGGATTTGAATAATAGGAAAGTAATTATAGTGCCAATAAAAGTGTCAGGAACTCTTAAGAGAGCGAGAAAGTATATAGGTACTAGATAAGATCTTAGGCTTAGGATGATGAAGCCGCTCCAATCAGAAATGTGAAGAACTCGCGACGAACTGACAAAAAGTCAACATATATACTTGTGTGGAATTCTACTTAGTTAAAATTAGTTCATGGCTCAGGGGGCTCCTAAGTCATCATTAATCAGCGACCGCCACATACATCATTGCTATTTCTGTAGCCCCCTATACTATCATTGATCTATCTGCATAATAAACTGAGTAGCGCTTAGGTCTAGTAGCTTTAATAATGCATTCAAGAGCTTTCCATGGATCTGCTTTTTCTCCACATGTATATATGTCAACTGTTGCATATCGGTACTGGGTCCATGTATGAATAGCTATATGACTTTCAACTATCAAAGCTATAACGGAAACACCACCTTTCTTACCGCTTATTTTCCAACTCTTTATATCATATATCTTTGCATTAGCTAACTTAGCTGCTTCTATAACTATATTTCTGAGTAATTCCTCATTATTAGCTATATTTTCATCTATTTCGTAGAGATTTGCGTAAACGTGTCTACCAACTACTACATCGCTTTCCATTTCTCCCAGTCCTAATTTTCATACTATCTCTACGCCTCAGCTATCTATCTAAGGGGATTTATAAGCGTTGCCTAATTAAAATCTATAAGAGTTAAATATGCGGTCATTGAATGTCCTATGTATTAAATACAAGAATTTCTGAGTTTAATTTTCCATGAAGAACTTTCCTTGCATGTACTAGCTCTAAATCAGCTTTAGATACTATCTGTCGCATCTCCCTGGATGCTGCTGTAATAACCACAATAGTTACATCTGGGATTTCTTTAACACTAAAGATAAAATCATGGTACAGTTTTTGTAGATTTCGATGATGCATTCTTATGCCATAAGGAGGATTTGTAACTATGACTCTTGGTTCAAAGTCAATATAGTCTCTAAGTTTTCGAGCATCACCAACTTTGAATACTATTGTATCATCAACGCCTGCTGACATAGCATTCATTATTGCACCTTCAAGATGGTATGGCGATATGTCAATTCCCTCTATTGGATAATAACTTGTGTTTGCCAATGACATAAATTTAGATTTCAAATCATCCATATCTACATAAGTAAACATTGGGAGCTTCGTAAACGCGAATTGTTTTCTATAAATACCTGGTGCTATATTCCTTGCTATTAGAGCAGCTTCTATAACTATTGTACCTCCTCCACACATAGGATCGATAAATCCAGATTTACTATCCCAATTACTTAACATAATCATTGCAGCGGCTAAAGTGGTTTTCAGCGCTGCAGGGTGATTATACACTCTATAATTTCTCTTATGAAGGGAAAAGCCAGAAGTATTCACTCCTATTATCAGCTCTTGGTTTCTTAACATACAGTAAATTTCAACATCTGGTTCTTCTAAGTCTACTTTCAATCTGTGCCCTTGACTATCTAAGTAACTATCTATAATTGCTTGTCCGACAACCCTTGCTATATCGATACTCGTAAAGTTGTGAAATCCATGTCTTTCAGCTCGAACAGCGAATCTTTGATTTTTAGCAATATATGCTGTGTAATCTATGGACTTAGCAATTCTATATATATCTGAGAGACTTTCAATTCCCTCTCTGGCTAGTAATATATAAATCTTATTCAAAGTTCTTGACCAGTAATTTAGGGTTATTATATCGGATTCTTTAGCTCTAAAATAAACTCTGCCTGTAGTAATTTCTACGGAAGTTCCCCTTATGTTAAGTAATGATGATACTTCCTTAGCAGCAAGATCCTCAATTCCTATATCTGTTGTTGCGAAAAGGTATGTGCTTGGCATATTTACACCAAAGAGGTCAGACAGCCACCGCATCTTCACATTTCAGTAGCGGTCGGGATTGACATCATCCCTGTACTTATTACTCTAAGCTAAGCATTAAGTATTAACTCTTTTTAGTCTAAAGTAGGGATGTACCTTCTCAAGTACTTTAGCATCCTTATGTACTAGATAATGTCTAACAGCTTCTATGGCCTCTACCGATTCATAATCATCACTATATTTTTCAATATTCTTCTCTAATGCATCTTCATATATAGTTACTATTATAGGTTCTACAGGTACTCTCCATAAGTTCATTCCTTGAGCCATGATGAGCGCTCTTATAATCTCTTTATCAGAAGTTGATGAAGATATATTCATGAGAGCCCAATAATGAGTATCAACATAGTGAGCCATGATTTCAGCTTTAATATCGTTATCTCTACGCACATACCATACTCCAATCTCAGAATCATCAGTAAGAATTGCATGCGGACCTTCTATAACCTCATAACCTAGGTTTTCAAAGTGCTTTAAGAACTTATTTAAGTTCCTAATCTCAATACTTAAAATCTTCAAGTACTTCACCTGAGATAGTTAAGATTCTGAGTTTAAAGATCTTAAAGCATATCCAGTGACTAAGCATTGTGATCATTACTATTCCTCAATATTTAAGTATGGAGCTAAAATTCTCATATATCTTCTTTATTAAAGTAAGAATACAGATAATACTGCTTCGGCATTGTAAGGTGCTATTCCAATGCCCAGAGTAATGGTTAAGAAAACCGAAGAGCCCTTAACCACAGAGTATTTA
>QMXA01000008.1 GCA_003661905.1 Thermoprotei archaeon
GCTAAAAGAGAATTGAATATATCGGTATTGAAGGAAATAGATGCTATAAGATCTAGTCTATATGATGTACTTAAATTAAGATTAGGAAAGATAATAGATGCAGCTCTAATGGGTACGGTATCTACTGAATTACTTGATAACATGACATTCGAAGAAAAGGTATTATTCACTAAGTTATCCTCAGTGATAAAATCATGGCATAGAGTACTAGGTGTAGAAGAGTGAGAGCCATGAGTCTAGAGCCTGGTATCACAACTATGGATATACAGGATTTGAGAGAAAGATTAATTGATTTCTTCAAGAATTATCGGGATCCAGAAACAAAGAGATATAAATATAGGGAACGCATACGTGAAATGATAATTGAAGGTCGTCGAAGCTTAATCATAGACTTCTCTGACTTAATATCATATGATGATAGAATTGCGGAAATGGTGATTGAGAACCCGGAGAATATCATATCCATATTCTCAGAAGCTATAGCTGAAGTAGTTACCCTAGAGAATCCACGGTACATTGAGAGAATTAAGAAGTTTATTCCAAGATTTAGAGCATTACCAACAGTAACAGAGCTTAGAGCATTAAAAAGTAGTCATATAGGAAAGTTAGTAATGATTGATGGGATAGTTATTAAAGCAACACCTCCCAAACAACGAATATCTAAGGCTAAATTCATACATTTAGATCCCGAATGTAGTCAGGAATTCGAAGTTGAGATACAAAGCGATGTAGTAGAGAAACCAGTTTATTGCCCGCTCTGTGGTAAAGGTGGTCAATTCAGATTAATACCTAGTAAATCAACCTACATTGATTACCAAAAGATAGTTGTGCAAGAGAAACCTGAAGAAGTACCTTCAGGTCAATTACCAAGATCTATAGAGATCGTATTAGAAGAGGAGCTTGTAGATATTGCAAGACCTGGGGATAGAGTATCAGTGGTAGGTATAGTAAAGCTTACTAATACATTTAGAGGACGTAGGAGTTCTAAAGCCATATACGATCTATACATAGAGGCTAATAACATAGAGGTTTCACAAAGATATCTTGAAGAAGTAGAGATAACACCTGAGGATGAGGAGAAGATAAGGCAATTAGCGAGAGATCCTTTAATTAGAAGAAAAATAATCTCTTCAATAGCACCATCAATTTATGGATACTGGGATGTTAAGGAAGCTATAGCTCTTCTATTATTTGGTGGTGTTCCTAAAATAGCCAGTGATGGCATGAAGATTCGTGGAGATATTCATGTACTCTTAATAGGAGACCCAGGAACTGCTAAAAGTCAAATTCTCCAGTATGTTGCTGGTGTAGCTCCCAGAGCTATCTACACTACTGGTAAAGGATCTACTGCAGCTGGTCTTACAGCTGCAGTAACTAGGGATAAAGCAACTGGTGAATATTATCTAGAGGCTGGAGCACTTGTAATAGCTGATGGAGGAGTAGCATGTATTGATGAAATTGATAAGATGAGAAATGAAGATAGAACAGTAATACACGAAGCCATGGAGCAGCAAACAATAAGTATCGCTAAAGCAGGCATTGTCGCTAGATTAAATGCTAGAACATCAATATTAGCAGCCGGGAATCCTAAATATGGTAGATACATATCTACAAGATCCATTACTGATAATGTTAATTTACCTGTTACAATCTTATCGAGATTTGATCTCATATTTATACTAAGAGACATCCCGAGTACTGAACGTGATAAGAGCCTAGCTGAACACATAACATCAGTACACAAAGATTTCGAATTCATAAAGCCTGAGATAGACCCAGATCTACTTAGGAAGTACATAGCTTATGCGAGGAAGTATATAAGACCTAAACTAACTGAAGAAGCTAAGAAAATGTTAACGAACTTCTTTGTTGAAATGAGAAAAAAGAGTCTTGAGAAACCCGATGCACCTATAACTATCACAGCTAGACAATTAGAAGCCTTAATAAGACTTGCAGAAGCTCATGCTAAGATGGCTCTAAAGAACTTTGTAACAGAAGAGGATGCAGCTGAAGCTATACGCTTAATGAAATCAATGCTTGAAAGTGTTGGCATAGATGTCGAAAGCGGAGTTGTTGATATTGATGTTATAATGACAGGTAAGCCTAAGACCCAGCGAGAGAAAATGACTATAATTGAAGATATAATTAAAGAACTCGAAGCTGAAGAAGGCTGTGCAAGAATAAAGAAAATAGTCATGAAGGCAAAGGAAAAGGGTATTGATGAGAGCTTTGTTGAAAAAGTAATAACACAACTTAGACGAGAAGGAATTCTATATGAACCTTCACCAGGTTGTGTTGCCACAGTCAAATAGTGATGTTATTTAATAGATAAATTTTTAGCCAGAACACTAACTCAAAATTCCTAGGTATAGGGTATGGAATGCGAAATCTATGTCATTAAAGTTGGTGAGAAAGAAATAGTATTAGATGAGAATATTGTAAAGATTCTAAATGAGTATGCAAGAACGGAATTCACACTTGAGAGATTAGCAGAAATTCTGGGATTTGAAAGCTGGGAGGAAGCTTATGAATTCGTAAAGAAAGTTCCAGCATGGGTTATGTGGATACCCTACACACTCTGGAAAGTACATATAGAGAAATGCAAAGCTAAAAATGCAGAATTTAAGAAAGTGATAATTCAGTAATTTATATATCTATCTATTCTAGATAGAGTCTAGATTAACAACTACTTTATAAATCTCTCTACAGAATGACATAATACACGGTGGGGCCGTCGTCTAGCCTGGCGAGGATGCCAGCCTGGGGTACGATCCCGCCCCGCCTGCGGGGTTACAGAGCGCTGGTGGTCCCGGGTTCAAATCCCGGCGGCCCCATTAATATTTCAATACTAAATTTTTTGGATGCTGCTTACACAGTAAAACTGGTTAGTATATATACTAGCACCTCAGTAATACTAATTCATAAATATTGATTTAGGTATCGAATTCTGACTATCCCGGAGCTATATAAGGTACTTAGTACGGCCTTGGTATTACCAGTGTATTCAATCTAATGCAGGTTATACCTGTAATTATGTATGGGTGTTACCTTTTGGTTGTGATATTCCGTTGTAGGAATTGTGGCACCATTCTCTTTAGGTTTAGTAGAGTTGGACAAGATTTCTACGGTTTGCCAACACCTGAAGAATTAAGGGCAAGGATTGGTGGTAAGTGTCCTATTTGTGGCACTATTCCCATTAAACCTACAGCTGACAATGTACTCATTATGTCTTCGAGGTCACAAATGCTTAGATATCTGCGATCCTCTATCGTACTTGTTGAGAATATCAATAAATCTATTCAAGATAATGTATCTATAGCTAATGTCTAATGTCTTTTTATAGATTTTTGATAACTTAATGAGATTTTCTAAATCATGAATATCCAGATGGAAATATTTCTTTCCCTTCCCTATAATAAATCCAATTATAGAAGTCACGTTTGAGGCTCTTGGGGTATATTTAGCGGATTCATAATCTAGGATAAATACTTTTTCAGGATCATAGTCCTGGACCATAACTTGTTTTCGTGGATTGCTCAATTCTAAATGTTCTATTCCTATACAATCTAATATAAATGCCTTCTTAATTAATGACCTAGTTACTAGGAAAATATCATGTTCATTATTTTCACAATACTTAGTTTCTAAATATTCACCGAGGGTTATTCCTTGAATAATCTCCATCATTATGAAATTTCTAGAAAAGGCATAAACAGTAGGGGCTACATTTACGAGTGCTGCTAGGTATTGTAGTATTGCTTCTCTTTCAAGACTTTTCCTCTTGGAGTCAAATCTACGAATCTTTACTGCAATGACTTTTCCATTTTCTAATAGGGCTGCACTTATTATTCCTGCATGACCCTTACCTAATACACTGATCCTACCTATCTTGGTTTTGCCCATAGATAATATGTGTTTAACTCCTTCTCTTCTTAACTCTTCAATTCTTCTATTACACTCTTCAGGAGTTGCGTAATGCTCTGGATAGCAAATTACTTGCTTAGCATCTTCTAAGCTCAGTACATGCTGAGAAGAGCTTTGTCTCTTTTCTTTAAATGTTTCTTCAACCATGGCATTAAGTCCCTATAATCTCTTGTGTATTTTTCTAGACATTCAATATCAGTACATATTTCTTTTATACTTTCTAAGTTTATATGTGGAGCAATGAGGATTAGATTCAATCTTCTCTCAATAGCTTCTTTCAATTTCCTAATCTTTCTAGGTCGCAATATAACTACTTTCCCATCATCTCTAATCCAAGGACCAGATATTATAACACCTCTATTCTTTTCAATAAACTTTTTAACATGGTTAAAATTCCATGCAGGAGGTCCTATATGTAACTCAATACTCGGCAACTCCTGAGGTATAGTTTCTGCAATTATTATAGCTACCTTTTTCTCATCACTCCATATACCTACATCAATAACTTCAAACCCTAGGTATTTGAGTTCATCTGCAAATCTCTTTGCTACACGTTGTAATTCTCCCCAAAGTACATCGGGTGAGAGTCGGGGTATGTTGATTATTATTGAGGCTATGCCTAAGTTCTTTACTATTTCTGGCACGTAATTCTCTACTTGCTCAGACGTGAAATAGTTCTCAGATGGCTTTTCGAGAAAAGAAAATGCTGCGACCATAAAACGAGCTAAGCTTTTTAGTGAAACTGCCGAAGCAGCATTTCTTAAGGGATCAACAGGATCTACTACCACAAGAGGTGAATTCCTAAATGTTTCTAAACAATCCTTGTACGTAGTATAGTGTTTTTCAATATCTATACAAATCTTGAAAGGCCTCCACTTTGTAGCAGCTCTCAATACTTCTAGAAAACTACCATAAGCTATTACTAATAGTTCACAAAGATATCCTGAAAAACCTTTAACTTTGATTTCTGCACCATATATACCTAGAGTTTTCATAAAGAGCTTTAATAATCTTACTTCTTTTCTTTGATTTTCAGCCAAATGATCTATAACATATTTAGTATGGAGAGGTGTTCTATCAACAGCTGTTCTAGGTTTTTCACCAGGTCTAAGTCTATATGCAGGAACGATATCTACTTCAATACCCTTCATATTTATCCTTACATAGGGATGTTCAGCGTATAGAATCTCTGGGCCGTAATTCTTAAATGTATTAATTACTATATTGACAAATACTTTTTCAAACCATTCTTTAGATACAGTCTCAGGGAATAGAACAAACACATCCAGATCAACTTCATCGGGCAAGAAAGTATCCTTAGCCACTGAACCTTGAAGTGTTATGTCAAAGTCTGGAAATACTCTCTTAAGCTCTTTACTTAAAACTTCCTTTACATTAGTATATACATTCTCTACTAGGTACCGCTGCTCATTACTTGGTTCAACTAGTTTTTGTACTCTCTGAATTACACTACTAACTTTATTCAATGTTTAAGAAGCACCTCGTAAAGATCTAAGTAAAGAGGTCCTTGAGGTCTAAGTATACTTCTCTTTAATTTAACTCTTGTAACAGGGCTTTCTCCAAATTCGTAATCTTGATATATTTCTAAGAGCTTTATTACTTTATCTATTCCTCTACGTCCCTTAACTCTTGCCAATGTTATATGTGGTGTGAACTCATGGGTATCTGGTCTAATACCTAGTCTTCTTAGATATTGCTCAATTCTTCTTCTTATTTCTTTCAAATACGTAACTCCATTAGTGATTCCAGCCCATATTACGCGAGGTCTTGTAAGTGAAGGAAAAGCTCCTATACCTCTTATATACATATTAAATACTGGTATATCCTTTAAGTTCTTTAAACTCTCTTGTATAGCTTTTACAGTGTCTAGAGGAACTTCACCTATGAATCTAACAGTTAAATGAATATTTTCATTCTCAATAGTTTTTATGTCTGCCTTAGTGGCTTTGAAGGCATCTTTTACCTTTATTAATTTGTTGAGTACATCGATATTTTCTATTTCAATAGCGATAAATACTCTATAAAGCTCCACATTATCACCACACATACATTTGTATTAAATCTAGTTATAACTCTCTAAGGTTGGATGGGCTCGAAGCTTATTTACTTACCGATAACTATATTTGATGGGGCAGTTTCATGGCTATAGAAAAAGTTAGGACAGGTATTCCAGGTTTCGACGAATTACTATATGGAGGTATTCCTAGAAGAAACATTGTATTGTTAAGTGGGGGTCCTGGTACAGGAAAAAGTATATTTGGCCAACAATTCCTTTGGGCTGGGCTTTCGCAATATAATGAACCAGGTGTTTTAGTATGTCTAGAAGAGCACCCAGCACAAATTCGGAGGGGAATGCTGGAATTTGGCTGGGATATAAGGTTTTATGAGGAGAAGGAGATGTTTGCGTTAGTAGATGCATTCACAGGAGGTATAGGGGAATATGCAAAGAGAGAAAGATACGTAGTTAGAGATCCAGAGGATGTAACACTTCTCATAGATATAATAAGGCAAGCAATTAAAGATGTAAAAGCTGAACGTGTAGTAATAGACTCGGTTTCAACTCTATATCTAACAAAACCCTCAATGGCCCGTAGTATACTCATGCAGATAAAGAAAGTATTAGCAGGTCTGGGAGCGACATCTATTCTCGTAAGCCAAGTGAGCGTAACAGAACGCGGCTTTGGTGGACCAGGCGTTGAACATGCTGTTGATGGTATAATAAGACTTGATCTAGATGAAATAAATGGTGAGCTTAAGAGATCTTTAATAATATGGAAAATGCGAGGAACAGCACATAGTATGAGAAGACATCCCTTTGAAATAACTAATAAAGGTATCGTGGTTTATCCAAATAAGGTTGTTAGATTGCTAAGAGGGAAATATGAAGAACTTTAATTAAAATCAACGGTGTATTACTAGTGAAGTTTTACTACATATCTAAGAAGGAAAAGAAACAATTGCTAAATACTCTTCGAAAGCTGTACCCCTATATAGATATTAGCAAAGTACATGGTTTTGAAAAAATAGCTAGAGTGGAAATGGATAAGTTCGTCATAATAGTCATAGGCACTATACCAGCATTCTTCTACATTAATGAAGAGGGTCCATATCCCTTACTCTTACTACTCAACACCATTAAGCCTGAAATACCCTATGTAGTAGTTAATGAAGGTGCTGTAAGACCTATTATGAGAGGTGCTGATGTCATGGTACCCGGCATCATAGAGCTTATAGATTTTCAGAAAAATGCTATAGTGGGTGTTATGGAGCCAAGTAAGAAAGCTTTTATTGCTGTTACTAGAGCTCTGATGAGCTCTAATGAAATTAAGGAATCTAATAAAGGCAGAGCTCTAAAAACTCTTCACCATGCTAATGATAAGCTATGGAAAATTTCATTGGAACTCGCTAGAAAACTGAGCATTTAACTCTAAACTCTTGGTATTCTTTTCTTAAAGATTCTATCTTCTTCAGGTTTCATTATAGATATTAAGGTGAGGTCATCAATTATCTCGATTTTCACAGCTATATCAGCACAAGAAATACATACTCTTTTCCCTAATTTGGAGACTATCATAGCTCCTACACATTTTTCAACTTCATGACTCGACTTCACATATCTTCCTCTCCTAATGCAGTCAACATAGAATGTTTCAAATGAATAGTTGGGTAGCAATTTAAGTACAGCATTGCTTATGGTCTCTAAGTCAGTTTTAACGCATGTATCAACACGAACAATTCTCTCAGCTACAGAAGGTGGAGTCATATTTAGAATTCTAAATGCGTCATGAGGAGTTAGGTTTGTATATACTAAAAGAACACCTTTAAATCTAGTTGTAGCAACTTTAACTTGAGGATCATAGGGAAAGAGAGCATCTGCTATTTCCTCAATACCTCGTGAGTCCTTACCTGTACGAACAGTTACTAATAATTTAGGACATAACTTATGAACCTCAGATCTCATAATTCATCACCCCTCATAACGCTCGTGCATCATCATAGGTTTAACCCAATAATAGCTATGTATTAACAGGGCTAGAATGCTTTAAAGCCTCTCACGAACACCACATAGATATGGTGCGGGGGTGCCCGAGCTAGGTCAAAGGGGTCGGGCTGAGGACCCGATGGCGTAGGCCTGCGTGGGTTCAAATCCCACCCCCCGCACCAAGATAGGAATTTGTGGTGATAATACATAGTAGTCTTCAGAATTTTCGTATTTCTTCATAGACTCACAATGCCGACCACAAAGTTTTTAGTTAAGGAGGTGTACGAATACCAGGAGGAAAAAGTATTTTGGAATTGAATGAGGAGGAGATGAAATTCGTAGAACAGCAGATGGGGATTATTGGCTACGTATTGGCTAACTATGAGAGATTCGGAGAGGATGCACTCAGTATTGCTAGCAAATATTTCTATGAACTTGGAAAACTAACAGGACAAAGTGCTAAGCGAAAAATGGGTATTACAGAAAGTGATGCAAATGCAGTAGCAGCTGTAATGAGAGTAGTGCTAGAGCAAGCAGGTACTAAACCCATAATTAGGGTAGAAGGTGACAAGGTTATAATTGATAACTCAGAATTCTGCCCTGTAATGGAGGCAGTAAGAATTATGAATGCTCCATGGGAAACTATATGTAGGAATTACTCCTGGCGATGGTTTGAAGGAGTTGCTGCAGGAGTAAATCCGAAGGTCACAATGGAAGTTCCAGAGTCTAGAATCTGGGGTAAGAACCGTTGCTATCACATAATTAAAGTTCCAAAGTAAAACAATTTTTATTTTTAAAAGGTTAAAAAATTGTTAAAACTCTGAAGAATCTATCAGAATTAGAGAGCCAGACTCATAACTATGCCTCGTTAGCAGAGTTGTAAATAGTGCTTAAACCGCTAGAGATTTTATTCCGCTAGTAAATTTCTTACGAGCCCGTAGTGCGGTGCTAAGAGTGGTTGTAGTAAGTCCATCACTAATATACAGGCATATATCAAAGTCGCAGTTACTCGAAAGAGCATATAGATTATTAGAAAGTGATATTGAGGTTCAAGAACTACTAAAAATGAGCAATATAATGGCTGTAACAAGGCTTAAATACAACGATCATGGAGTGGTTCATGCTAGAATAGTTTCAGGAACAGCTCTTGAGCTCTTTGACTTATTAATAAACTCAAATCTTCAACCAACAACTATCAGAGATGGAACTGCTAAAAACGTAGATGAAGCTAAATTAATAATTCTATTCGCAGCTTATCTACACGATATAGGGAATGCCATACATAGAGCCATGCACGAATATCTAGGAGCTCTTCTTGCAAAGGATATTATTGATAGACTCCTACCAGATCTACTTGGTGAGAGTAATAAACACACCATAGCTTTGAGGCAAGAGATAATGCATGCTATATTCGCTACAGATTACGATACTGACTGCTTAACAATAGAAGCAGGAACAGTTAAAATAGCCGACGGCCTTGACATGTCTGAAGGAAGAGCTCGTGTTCCTTATAAACTAGGTAAAATGGATATGCATGCAGTATCAGCACTTAGCATAAAGACTGTTGAGGTAAATAGAGGAATTCAAAAGCCGATACAAATAAGAGTATTTATGGAAGATTTAGCTGGTTTATTTCAAGTAGAACAAGTGCTTATGCCTAAAATAGCTACAAGTGGATTGCAAGATTATGTTGAAGTGCTAATAGAGAGTAGAGATAGAATAATAAAATACTATCCCAAATCCTAGTGATTAGATCGGGTATAGTTGAGAAATAAAGAATCCTTCAGTCATATGTATATGTGGAAATAATCTCTTCACTAATGGAGCTATTTTATACTTAAAATATCCCGGGCTTCCAATTATTGAAGGTTTTACAGCTCTCGCAATATTTAAGTTAACGAACTTCTCAACAATTTCTTCACCTTCTTCAGGAAATACAGAGCATGTTGCATATACTAACTTATCACTACAAAGTCTTAAACCTATGGAGAGAAGATTTTCTTGGAGTTTAGAATAATACTCAATTCTACCTCTTCTACGTAAGTGTATTTTTACTGCAGGATCCTTAGGTATAGCACCACTTGAACTACAAGGTGCATCAAGTAGTACTGCATCGGCTTTCCTTTTCATATGTAGGATCCTAGAATCAGCAAGTATTATTTCCAAATGAGAAAAATCAACACCAAGGTTCTTCATTAAATGCTTCATGACTCTAAGTCTCTTCTTTGACACATCAAAAGCCACTACATAAGCTTTATTCTCAGTTAGTTGCATTATAAGAGAAGTCTTCATACCTGGTGCTGCCGTAAGGTCGTAGATAAGCATGTCTGCATCGGGTTTTAAGGCTTCAACTACTAATGCACTAGCTTTATCCTGAGGTATAACTAGATATTTCCTAACAGCTTCAACTTTATTAATTGGGTATGGAGCATTAATGACCTTTACCATATACCATAAATCTTTATCTCTTTCAATAACTATATTTTCCTTTTCCAGGAGTTTTATCGCTTTGTCTACATCCACTTTCAAAGTGTTTACTCTAAGCCATATAGTTCTATTATTAAGAGCTTTCAGAAGCTCTAAGGCGTCATAGCTTCCTAATATTTCAGATAAATGCTCGTAGAACCATTTAGGGTACGAAAATTTTATCCATGGATATTTATCGTAGTTAAATTTTGAAGCTATGGCTATTAAGTCTCGATACCTTCTATCAATTCTCGATGGTGTCCGAACTTCATGATCCTCTCCATAGAGCATTAAATATAATCGAGCCATTTCTTTACGGCTGTATCTATATTTCCTAAATCTCAGAAGCTCAACAAGTAAATAGTACTTGGATATGAAGTCTCTAGCAATTCTATATGTTGCTTCCTTATCAATTCCTTTTATTTTACAGCCTATGATCTCA
>QMXA01000009.1 GCA_003661905.1 Thermoprotei archaeon
AAAATAAGAACAGCTCTTAGAATGCTTGTTCATAATGCTTCATCAAAGAAGGAAGCAGTAAAAAGAATAGTGGAAGATGAATTAGCAAGAGGCAGTAAAATTCTGATCTTTACCCAATACATAGAACAAGCAGAAAAACTTAGTGAAATACTAAACGCACCCGTAATTACAGGCGAATTAGATCCCAAAACAAGAAGAAATAGATTAGAAGCGTTTAAGAATGGAATTTCAAGAGTTCTTGTAGTAACTACTGTAGGAGATGAAGGAATCGACATACCGGATGCGAATGTCGGAATAGTTGTTGCTGGAACAAGTTCTCGAAGACAGTTTATACAAAGACTAGGTAGATTACTTAGGCCAGGAAAGGGTAAGGAAGCAAGACTCTATGAAATAGTGGTTAAAGGAACACATGAAGAAGCTGAAGCTAGGAAGAGGAAAACGATAAGTATAACAGATCTAGGTCTCTAGAGTATTGAGCACTCTTACATATGGCGATGTTGGAGGTAAAGAACTTGCATATATACAGGCATTTATATATAGATGCTCTAAGTTTGTTGAGGAAGGTTCTGCAAGTAGCATCAGCTTACCTTCAATCCATTCAATAATTAATGGATGACCATCCAAAGAAACAATGATTTGAGCTATATCTCTTCTTACAATGGTCTCTTTCTCAATAACTTTTGTACATAATTTGGAACTTCTAACTCCATAGCTCACTATATGAGGTGATGTGAGGTATAACTCCCCACACATTTCTTTACCTTCTATTGAGAGTTTCGTAGGAACTACTATACCTCTATATATGTTTAGTATTTTATGATCTGAGCAATTACAGTGAAATTCAACAACCCAGTCATCCTTGATATCTAATCCAAGGTCGTAAATAATAGTACTTAGAAAACATTTGGGGCCCCTCAGATTTACAAACGGTACCAGTATATAACCATCAATCCAAGCAGCTTCAACCACTTTAACGCAGTATATTTCATTACAAATATCGATTAATTCATCTCCATAGTTTAATATCGCCAAGCTATTAGGTGCTATCGCTATTCTAACTTTCCTTCCTCTATACGTCGTAGTGACTATGGCAGGTTTAGAGATTAGTAAAACTTTGAAACCCTTTTTAGAAAATTCAATACCTACTCTGTAATGTCTTTTAAGCAGTTCTATATCAAAATTTCGAAGCACATAGTCATACATCAATATCATAGAGTTCTCAGGGAGTTTCATTGTTTTATTCCTAGCATCAAATACTTAATTAAGCCTCTACATATTTATTTCCCTGGTTGTGATGAGCTTTGTAAGGTCTGATTAATGATGAGTAACCAGGCATCTGAGGGGATATGAATGGTATGGTTGAGTAAACGCGAAGTTATTACATACTTACTTGTATTAGAGGCATTTGGTGAGAATACAACATTTAATACGGGAGAAGCAGCTGATACATTATCCATAGTGATGCCTAGACGAGTGGCATATAAGGTGTTAAAGAAACTTTGGAAGAAGGGTTTTCTTGAAAGAATTTCACATTTTGAATATAGAGTTAAACCCTTAAAAGAGGCCTTCATAACGTATTTACTTAAATATCTAGCCCTTAGAATTGAGAAACATCTTAAGAGTTATGGAGAGACTGTAGATGTATATGCAGATGAAAAGCATAAAAGAATAATAGTGAAGTTCTTAAACCGTCCTAAGAGATTAAGTGTAATTTTAGAAGCGAAAATCCCGAAGTTTATTGAGATAAATCACTCTTCCTCATAAAGTTCAATGAGAATTCTTGCCTTAACATATTGCTTAGTAAAGGGCGGAGGTGATTCGCCTAAATTAATAGCAAGAATTACTTCTTGGCCTAAGGAATCGCGAAATCTGACCTCAGCTACATAACTTTTCTTAGGACCGCTCTCCATGGACTTGAGGAGAGCGCTATATATACGAGATAAGGCCATTTGAAACGAAATAGGCGATGATAGATCTTCGGGTCTTAGTTGTATTGAAGCAAATGGTGCTAATACTTCACCAATCTTAGCACTACCTTCAAATATAGCGATTTTTCTACGTTTATGTTCTTCAAGCTCCAATTCATTCTTCTCATTTTTATTCACAATTATACACCAAGCTGGAATAGACTAGAGAGGTGAAAAAAGTTAGGAATTAATTTTCTCTTATTTAATTATTTATTCCTTCTTGACTATGGTTATTTCTATTGTTGATACTCTAGTTGTTCTTCCTTCTTGACTCGTTAAGGTTTGACTTCCAATATTGATATTCCTTATTTCTATTTTACCTGGGAGGAATCTGCTTCTCACTATTTCAACAGTGTCCACTGCTTTGCTGATTGCTCTGCCTCTAGCTTTAACTACTATCTCATTTACTCCTTGATTTAATAGGGTTAGTGTAGCTAATACGTAGTTCATTACAGGTTTCTTTCCTACTAGGACTACATTTACAGGTGCTGGGCCTTGGGCTGTTGACATATTTTTTCACACCTCGCGTTTCTGTGTTGGGTCATAAGGCTCTGAGAAGTCTTTAGTATAAAAACTTTTTTAGTAATCGCTAAGTAGCTTTGATCTAGGAACTCTCTTTCCATCACCTACAATCCAATATTCACCATCATTTCTTTTTTCAAGTTTGAATATAGGCACCTCCTTTTTCACTCTTTCTAGAGCTTCTTTAACAGCTTCAATAGCATCATGTCTTGTTACTGCTGCGGAAATTATGTATATTGAAATTTCACCAGGTTTTAGACTTCCAGTTTTATGTAGTATTAAAATATAGGGGATTGAGTACTTATTCGCAGTCTCGCATGCAATTTCCTTAAGTTTTTTACTTGCATAGGGCTCATAAGCTTCGTAAGCTAATTCATAAACCTTTGCACTGCCTATAAGTCCCTTAACATAGCCTATAAATATCGATATAGCTCCGCAACCTTCTAAATATGTATTATTAATGATGTCTTTAATTATTACATCTATGGATATATCCTCCTTTACTATCCTTCCATCACATTTCATTATTGCTCACCTTCCATAAGGGACTTAAGTGATTTCTCAGGGTCTTTAATTACTTGAGGTATGAAATCTATGAGATATAATGGATATGAAGCTCCACGATACTTATATGCTAAACCACCTGCAATTGCATTAATCATTACACCTGCATACGCTGCACTAAGTATAGAGCTAGTTCTAGGAATTAAGCCTGCAATTAAGCCTGTAAGAACATCCCCAGTTCCACCACGTGACATATCAGGAGGTGAAATGCCTTCACGAATTCTATACATTTCACCATCTGTAACAATATCTACATATCCCTTAAGAACTGTTATAGTGTTGAATTTCTTACTTATTTCAATAGCAGCTAGTATTCGTGAAGATGGATCATTACTTATGCTTTTACCAAGCATTAGCGAAGCTTCACCAAGGTGTGGTGTAACTACTGTATGCATTCTTAGATCTATATTCTTTATAAGAGCTAGAGCTTTCAATGCATCAGCATCTATCACTAGAGGTTTATTCTTATTTATTAGGGTTTCAATGAGCCTATTAGCAGTCTCCATGGTCTCTCTATCCAATCCTAGACCAGGGCCCATAGCAACTACATCGTGTTTGCCAGCTAAAGAGATGAGCTTATCAATGTGATCAGAACATAGTTTTTCTCCACTAAGTTCATAACCTATGATCTCTGGCGAAAATCTACTGGCAAGAACGGGTGTTGGAGCTGCGAGAGTTACTATATCAGCACCGGCAGCCCAAGCTGCTAGAGCTGTAAGCCATGGGGCTCCAATATATCTGCTAGATCCTGCTATGACTAATATACGACCTCCATCTCCTTTCTTAGCCGTTCTAGGCTTTCTTCGAATTCTAGCTATGATATCTCCTGGGCCTAGATATGTCCAAGCTTCTGGAGGGATACCTATATTTGCTACAACTACTTTACCTACATACTCCTTAGCTCTAATGAGACCGGGCTTAATTGCATGCATCGTAACTGTGATATCTGCTTTAAAGGCAATACCGAGAACTTCTCCAGTATCAGGGTCAATACCTGATGGAACATCTATAGCTATTTTAATACCCTTAGCTCTATTCATGAGCTCTATAGCTGAAGCTGCTGGTTCTCTAACACGTCCTTTAATTCCTGTTCCAAGTAAACCATCAATAATTACATTTGAGGATAAGTCAATATCTCTGCTAAATCTTTGAATTGTAATGCTTTTCATCTTAGATATTATTCGATAATTAAACTTAGCATCGTCATGAACTATTTCGGAAGGATGATACAACATGTAGATCTTGACCTTAGCTCCTAATCTAGAGAGATGTCTTGCAGCAACAAAGGAATCACCTGCCTTACCACCTTTACCAGCTACGATAGTTATGTCTTTATTCTCCAAAGAGCCCAGTTCCAATTCTATGACACGTGCAATAGATGCTCCAGCATTTTCCATAAGTAAAAGTGTAGGTACTCCTAGTGCTCTAGAATTTATCTCTAAAACTCTCATATCTTCGGTATTTACTATATTCATGATCTCACTCATTAGCTGAGACCAATGACTAATACTCAAGTTGATTAAAAATACTTTTAGTGAGTTATAGATTGCTTTAATAATCCCGATTAGTGATATGGGACGTCATTAAGGCTGAAACATAGTTCCTAGTCATTGATAAGAGATTTCATAGTTACTTAAAACACCATAGTATTGTCTCCTAATAAAACTCATGTATGTCAAGGCCTCGTGTTTATAATACTCGACCTTGTTATGATGAAGCTTATAGTGTGGGTACGTAGATTTGAAAGTAATTTATAGGGCTTCTTGTCCAAATTGTGGAGGATCTATAGATTCTGAAAGACTTGAGCTCGGATTACCTTGTAGATCATGCCTTCCTAAAGAGATTGAGAAGTTAAGAGATAGAGAACAGATTGCAAATGCCTTAATTAATGAAGGTACAGCTGCTGCATTTCTTGAATTAGTAACTATAGATAATGAGCTTAAGGAATTCAGTAACTTCTTTAGGAAGGTAATGAAAAAGACTATGTGGAGTATACAGAGAAGTTGGGCACGTAGACTTCTTCAATGGGATAGTTTTGCAATAGTAGCTCCTACGGGTGTAGGAAAAACGACACTTCTTATAATTTATGCACTTTATAGAGCAATTCAGAATTACAAGATATACATCATAGTTCCAACGAAGGAAATTGCTAAACAAATAGCCTTACGCATGAACCAATATGTAAAGGAGCTTCATCGAGAATTGAATATAGTTGCATATCTCCCCTCCAATAATAATGAAAGACAGGAGCTCTTGAAGAAAATACAAAGTGAAGATGTAAATGTACTAATAACTACAGCTGCTTTCTTAGCTAAGAACTACAATGTACTTAAGAATATAGAATTCGACATAGTAATTGCCGATGATTTTGATGCGATACTCAGGAAATCAAAAAGTATAAATAAGGTTTTGAACCTTCTGGGATTCAGCGAAGAATTGATAAAGAAAGCTTTTAGAATAGTCACTTTGCGCTCTGAGATTCTAAGACTAAGACTTCTAGGTTTTGATGCTGAAAATCTGCAAAAATTAGTAACAACTCTTAACGAATTAGAATATGAACTCAAGAGAAAACTATTACAATGTAGAAAAAGCCAATTAATTGTTGCCTCCGCAACAGGTAGATCAAGCAGTTTAAGATCTAAAGTAATAAGAGAGCTTTTGGGATTTGAAGTTGGTGGAGTTATTGAATACATGAGAAGAGTTGTTGATGCCTATACAAAGTTGAGATCATTTGATCAGCTTATAGAAATAGTAAAGGCATTAGGTAGTGGAGGGCTCATATTTGTGTCAAGAAATTTAGGAAGTTATAAAGCTAGAGAAATCCTAGAAACTCTTAAGAGCCATGGTATAAAAGCAGGGTTAGCTCTTTCAGGCTCGAGAGCATTTGAAAAGTTTAAGCGAAATGAGATTGAGATTCTCGTAGGAGTAGCTAGTTACTATGGAATTCTTGTAAGAGGTATTGATGAACCTCTTAAAATAAAATATGCAATATTTCTCGGAGTTCCTAGTTTTACATTTAAACTCAGTAAAGCACTTCTCAATCCACGATTTTTACTCTCAATAGTCATAGAACTTCGTGAAAGAGGATATAGCGATTTAGCATGGATAGAAAGTCTTTTATTCAAAATACTCAAGAACATGAACTATTCCAAGATTTCGATTCTTATGAAAGCTCTCATCAACGGCAAAGAGCTTGAAGGCTACCTTGAAGATTTAAGGATGAAAATTCTTATGGCTATAGAACAAGTAAAAAAGATACTTAACGATATCTTGAAGGAGAATGAGAAGATCATTATAGGAGATCTAATAATTAAGCATTCTAGGGAATGGAGAGAACCTAGAATCGTAATACCTGATGTAATGACGTATATTCAAGCTAGTGGAAGGACTAGTAGGTTATTGGGCAATGCAAAGACCTATGGATTATCAATAATCTTGGTAGATGATGAAGATTTACTAAAAGCGTTGATTAGAAGACTTGAACGTTATGTACCTGATTTAGAATTTAGAAAATTTGAGGAATTGAACTTAGACCATATTAAGAAGCTTATGGAGGACAGTAGGAGGTGTCAGCAAGAAAATTCTCAAAGCACAATTAATACATACAGTGCTCTTTTAATCGTAGAATCACCCACTAAAGCAAGAACTATTGCATCGATGTTCGGTAAACCCGCTAGGAGAGTTATAGGAGGTATTACATGCTATGAAGTGCCGGTACAGTTAGATAATGAATATATATTACTAACTCTAGTTGCAACAAGAGGGCACATAACGGATTTAGTCACTGATGAAGGTATTCATGGGGTAATAAGTAGTGAAGATAATTTTATACCTGTTTACGATTATATAGTACGATGTGCATCTTGCGGTTATCAAATAGCAGGTGATATTGACCGATGTCCTAGATGCTCCTCCTATAATCTGAGGAGAAGCTCGAAAATAATCACAGCCCTAAGAAAACTAGCACAAGAGGTTGATAAGGTATTCATAGGAACTGACCCAGATATGGAAGGTGAGAAAATAGCCTATGATATATACATGCTATTAAAGCCTTACAACAATAATATATTTCGCATAGAATTTCATGAAATTACGAGAAGAGCCATATTGAAAGCACTAGCTAATCCCAGAAGTATTAATTTTAGACTTGTAGAGGCTCAAATAGTTAGGAGAATTGACGATAGATGGACAGGATTCGAGATAAGTACATGGCTTCAACAGATACTTGGCAAGGTATGGTTAGGTGCTGGAAGAGTCCAAAGCCCTGTACTTTTATGGATAGTTGATAGGTATAGAAAGTATAAAGAGAGAATGGGTTATTGGATATATCTAGAGCTGGAAAATGGATATAGAACTAGACTCTTTGTTGAGTCTAGGGAAGAAGCTGATAACATTGTTAAGAAAGCCTTGACTGAGGGCATATTGATTGAGAACATAGAGTTCATTGAGCATAACTTAAATCCTAAGCCACCTTACACAACTGATGAATTATTGCTAGATGCATCAAAAACACTTGGATATACAGCTTCAATGACAATGAAACTAGCCCAAGATCTATTCGAGTCAGGCTTCATAACCTATCATAGAACTGACTCTATTCACGTATCTAACTTTGGTATTGAAATAGCTAAGATCTATATCAATACCAAATTAAAAAGACCTGAACTAATTAGGCCTAGAAATTGGGGTATTGAAGGGACTCATGAAGCTATTAGACCCACAAATCCTATTGATGCTTCAGAGCTACGTAAATTACTACTACAAGGTTCTATAAGCCAAGCTTATGGATTAAGTGAAATGCATCTTAAACTCTATGACCTAATATTTCGAAGATTTATTGCTAGCCAAATGAAGAGTTCGAAAGTATTATATTCCAAAGCTACTTTAAGAATAGGATCTATGAACATAGAAATAGAGGAACCAGTAAGCATTATTAAAGAAGGATTTACAAAAGTGCTAGGTCTTTCTCTCCAAGCATGGCTTTTAAACGTTAAGAAAGGAGACATCATAAAAGTTATGAAGGTTACTCAGAGAAAAGGCTCGGCAATAACACTTCTTACGAGTGGTGACGTTGTAAAAATGATGAAAATGCGCGGTATAGGGAGACCTAGCACTTATGTGAAAGCAATTGAGAATAATAAGAAACACGGATATGCTATCGAAAGTAAGAAAAGGAAGTATCTAATACCAACTAAACTTGGTATAGAGATATCTGATATACTTAGGGAGTACTTTGTTGATATTGTTGGTGAAGAAGCAACTAGAAAGTTACTTAATATGATAGACCATATAACGCGGGGTAAACTCAGAGCGTTCGAAGCTCTTAAATCTATATGGAGAAAAGTAATAGCTACTATGATAATAGCTGATAGGTATAAGAGTCCTCTACTCAAAGATAGCAAAGTGAAGGAAGAGGGTGTTGTGAATCTAAAATCTTAATTTTATAAAGTATTATAGCTAAGTCATTAGAATTTGTTATCTATCACTCTTTAGTAATATAAGAATTTGATTACAGTTTTGAACATTACTTTCGTGATATTGTTATTTTTATAAATGAAACTAGTCTATGACCTCTAACTTCACTACCTATTTCAACTCCATCAAGTTGTAATGCATCACCTAATCGCGCTTTGAGCGCATTGTATACGTTGACTGCTTTATTTATGCTGGGTCCTCTACCAACAATAATTACCTTATCCATACCTTGATTGAATAGCATTACAATATCCAATACATAACTCCTTATGTTCTTCTTACCTATCATTAGTATAGGTGTTCTTGACTCCATAAGCTTCAGCCCCTCACTTCTTCTTAGAATTAGGTTTTAGTTTTAAAAAACTTGTAGTAGAGTAGGTAAAGCAGTGATTGAGTCCGATCCTCTGAAAATGCATGATGAGCTTTGCAGGCCTAAATGATTTATAATAGCTATGTTTATATCTAAATCTAATCATATTCTCTATGTGGTGTTTTGTGAGAAAATGTGATGTTGCTGTAATTGGAGGTGGAATTGCTGGTTATTCTTGTGCTATAAGACTCGCTCAAAAAGGATACAATGTCACCTTAGTTGAGAAACATAAGATAGGTGGAGAATGTTTAAACTATGGATGTATTCCCACTAAAGCAATGTATTATATCGCCAATGTACTGAGCAAGGCTAATGAATTTTCTGAGAACTATGTAAAGCCTAACTTCAATAAAATTGCTTCTTGGAGAGATAGAATTGTGAATACTCTAGTTTCGGGTGTTGAATATTTACTTAAGAGCTATAATATTGAAGTGATATATGGAATAGCAAAGCTTAAGGAACATAATGAATTATATATTGGTAAAGATGTGATAGAATTCAAGAAACTCGTTATAGCTACAGGAAGTGATCCATTAAGTCTAAGAGGATTTGAATATGATGGAAGATATATTCTTAATAATAGAGACTTAGCAAGACTTCAGGATCTCCCAGAGAGCATTCTCATAGTGGGTGGTGGAGCTATAGGTGTGGAATACGCATCCATATTTGCTAAGTTAGGTGTTGAAGTTATTCTTGTAGAAATCATGCCTCAATTACTACCTGGTATGGATTCTGATCTATCGAGGATTATTGAAAGAGGATTGAAGAATTTAGGAGTTAAGGTTGTGAAAGGAACAACTATAAAAAGTATTGAAAAGAAAGTTAATTATGTTGAGGTTAAGTTAGGGAATGGAAGTATGTTTAAAGTTAACTGCATAGCTATAGCTATAGGTAGAAAGCCTAATACTGCTGGTATTGGCTTAGAGCTTTTAAATGTTGAACTGAATTCCAAGGGCTACGTAAAAGTTAATAAGCATATGCAGACTACGAATCCAACTATCTTTGCGGCTGGTGATGTTGCAGGGCCACCTCTTCTAGCTCATAAAGCATTGATTCAAGGCATAGTTGTAGCTGAAAACATACAGAGTCCTAGATCAACTATCTTCAATGAGAATTTAGTGCCTATAGTCATATTTTCAGAACCAGAATTAGCATCTATAGGGTTATCAACTGAACAAGCTAAGAATTTAGGAGTTTTTTACAAGAATGTAAAAGTGCCCTTAACGATAATTGCAAGGGCATTGATAGAGAATGGATCTAGAGGATTCATAAAGTTCGTTCTGGGTAAGAATAATGAAGTACTAGGAATTCATATGGCAGGACCTCATGTATCTGAAGTAATATCAGCTGCTCTTCCAGTAATTATGAAGAAACTTAGAATTGAGGAAATGGCCTTCATACCCTATCCTCATCCAACAGTTTCTGAGGCACTTAGAGAAATATCAGAGTTGATCCTAGGTAATCCGCTTCATATAGTCCTAAGGAAGTAAGAGATATTCAATAAAAAAGGTATTTGTTATTTATTCAGGGTTTAATATTTTATCTAGCATACGTAGTCGTCTGGAACTTTAGCTCTGAAGTACTTGCCTGTTTCTGGGCTCTTGAATAGGCCAATCTTTACTCCTTTTCTGCCCTTAGGAGCTAGTACCCATACTTTCTCTGGTGCAATCTCAACTTCCTTTCCAGTTGTTGGGTCTTTTACCTTAACAGGAGTCTTGCAGACCATATCTCTTCACCATGTTATAAATCTATACCTATGGTTATATAAAAATTGCGTCAGACCTTTATAGATAATTATGGAGTTATATTAATTATTTATTTAATTATACATTAAAGATTTCCTTTAGATAAAAATTTTCAATAGATTTAAAATATTATTATTAATAATA
>QMXA01000010.1 GCA_003661905.1 Thermoprotei archaeon
AAGAAAAGATTATGGAGATTCTTGAGTCTGAAGCTACTCCCTGGTAATTCTATCTATAGCTTCAATACATAACATGGCAATAAGTCCAAAGAGAATAATAGCTGAACCCCAGGGAACTAACCAAGATAGTAATGAAATACCTATTAGCACTAATAGAGATAGAGCAAGGTACTTCATGTATTTCGAAATCCAGTATGCATGTTTGGTGAATATCATTATAAAGTAAATTGAGTAAAGCGCAGCAACAAGAACGATTATAGATACAGTACCCATATCTAACTGCGAACAGAGTTTCATATGTTCAAAACCCCATTTAAGCGTGTTGAAAGTACTATAATCAATTACTAATAAATAAGCAATATTAAAGAATATTAAGGATAGAATAGGTATCTTTATATAACCTAAACTAACACCTAGTAATAAAGCTATTAACATTAACATCATCTGAGAAGGATTAGTAAGTGAGTATATTGTTGCTATCAACAACCCTAGAATTATGAATATTTTGCGAGGTATTATACATAGTAGTGTAACTATTGAAAATAATATATAATGTAAGTTAAACACTTGTGAAACACTAATTATATATAGAAAAGATAGTACGATAGAAATCTTAATAATATAAAATCTAAATGAAGTATTATTCAAGACCTTTCACCACTTCAACTATATAACCTATTTTCTTTAGCTTATCAATAGCAGAATATAGTTCTTTACTTTCTTCCTCAACTATTTTATGAATTAAATCCCTAAAGTCTCTCGGTAGATAATTAGTTGCTGAGGGGGGCTTGGGTTCAATAGCTATTACATATATTCCTTTTATCTCTGTACTTTCTAGTATTTCTCTAAGTTTGAGTAGTGAATCTGAGACTGTGATTATCACTGTATTTATCTCTCTATATTTCAATTTTTCAATCCAGTTCTTAATGTAATAAGTGTCTATAGAATTGCATAGTGCTTGGTATATCTTTGATAAGTATTCATGTATTTGATTATTAATGCTTAACCACTCAGTGTCTAGAATTTGAGTGCTTGGCACAATAATTCTAATTCTATATTTATTTAACTTGGCATAGTATAATGTATTATAAATAGCTGCTTCCATAAATAGCTTCACCATATCTGAGATGCAATACCACATACTGGGAATTGCCAATACTACAAATCTATCTTTGAATTTTAATTGACTTTCGGCACTAAATACTTTTATGCGTAAACCACCAGGCATAAGAAAACTCTTCGGTATTATCAATTTGAAATCATCACCAATTACGTAAGGTCTTACTCTATCAATTACAGGTTCCATATATCCTGTGGTTGCTACTTTCAATTCTTTAGATTTAATAGGTATTGGTATATGAGGAGATGGAGTTATCGTTACTGAAGTTTTAATAGGAACCCTAAGCTCCTTAATAGCGAGACCTAGTGGATGGTGAAGAACTATATAGACATAGTTCCAAATAATTTGAGGTCTGAATGCTCTTATACTATACTTAAGAACTAATCTTCCATCACTACCAGTAACTCTATTTATACAATATGATCCTCCCTCTAGAACTGAACCGAGAGGTAGTTCATCACAAACTTCAACATTTGTATAAGGCTCTGTGTTTATGAGTAATTCAATACTTACCCTATTACTCTTATTACTTGTATGAGTAATTCTATTCACATATACCTTCGGTTTCCAAAACAGCATAGAGAGCAGAATTGTAAGTGTAGATATTGCTAAAGGTAAAGAAACAATTATCGTAAGTCCTATGGAGAGCACTATGAATAAAGCAAGCAATAGAACTGAAATAATTATTTTCCCTATTCTAGTCAGCATTCTATTCACTTCCGCAAAGCCTTGTTAATTTCTTAAAGTGCTTAGCGGCTTCTTCTATATCTATAGACCCTTTATAGAAACTCATTAACTTCTTATAATGATATATAGCTTTGATAACCTTTGGATTACTTATATGTTTCAATATAGATAAGTATATATACCTTGATTCTCCTAGTTTCTCAATACCTAGTTTTTCAAGGCACTTGATACTTTCACTAATTACCAATTCAGCTAAGCTCTTAACTTCGCCTTTATCAACTATTTGAATATTAGCTAGGTAATTATGGAATTTCCTAGGTTTTGTCCTTATTATACGACCCAAGACTAATAAGAGTAGTATTAGAATACCTAGAATCATTACAAGTTCAATACCATTCACGGCTTTTCACCATCTTCGTGACTTTTCTATACCTAGCCCAGAATTCTCTGAGAATCTCATGACTCCTCTTCCTAGCACTATACCTGAGTTTTTCATAAATATCAGTAAGTGTCTTGAGTTCTTCACTTAAACTTAGAGAAGTGAATCTAGCTATTGCCTCAGTCACTTCCCTGGGTGTCTTAGAAGGTCTTAGCTCTATATCGTATTTCTTAGCAAGAGATATAAGAAGCAATTTGAAGGCTTTTACATAGTCTTTTCTAAGTAGAGCTAGCAAGTACTTAAATCTATTACTAATTCCACTTAATATATCACTAAGCATGTAAAGAGGTATTATGGCAATGAGCATACATCCTAACACGCTGTATCTAAACATCTCTATCTCTCTTTGAGTTGTTTCATTTCCTACCTGATAACCTAGCAATTCCTCTTGAAGTAATCTACCAGGAGGTCTTCTACTAGTTGGAGGAGTTGAAATTTGTACACTTCCCATTGAGAGGAGCGAAAAGACATCAACAAATTCATTAGTTGTAGGAGTGGGGTCATAGGGAATCCATCCGAACTCCGGTATGTATATCTCAACCCATGCATGGGTTGAAAGAACAACTACTCTCTCCGATGATGAGAGTGGCTGAGATCTATATGTATATGGGGTTAGCCAATTAGCTAAATACCCAATTGCTAATCTTGCCTTAATTCCCATCGCTCTTAGTAAAACTGCAGCAGCACTTGCATAGTGAACACAAACACCTCTATGACCTTCAAAGAGGACCCAATCTACCACATCAACATTTCTTGGAATAGATAGCTCTGTACTGTACTCTATTACGCTATGCAAAACACTTGTAAGGATTGATAGAAGCTCTTTGAGGCTGCGTTTTCTATATGAGAGATAAAGCTGTTGAGCAAGAGCTTTGACTCTTTTTGTGGTTTCATTCATTTGACTATATTTAGCTATATCACTAACTTTAAGATATTCGAATATCTGTGCATACCACTGAGAATCTATTGATTGTTGGAAGAGAATTAGTTCTAAATACCTCTTGTACTTAGTTGGTTTTAGAGCTAAATACCTCAAATCACTATCAAGAATTACTTGGGCTCTTGTATTATCTTCATATATAGGTACTGAATACAGTATAAACCTTTCCTTATCTCCATTAACTGTTAAGAGAGGGGGCATTGGTAATACTATAAATTCTCCAAGCCTTGGTAATACATTGATATCTACTATTAGTAATGTATGCTGATCTGTTATTATGTGCTCTAGTATTTTTCCATCGATAATTATTTTTGTTAAATTGTCATAGCGATAGTACTCAACATCGAGTATCTCTGGTTTAAGATCCTTACTCAAAACCCATTTCGAACCTCTATACTCATCAAGTGATATTAATTTCATTCTACTCAGTGAAGCACCTCTACCTTGAGCTATGACTTCTCTTGATTCTAAACGATTACTTATAGCTAAGTTCACCTCTGAAGCTGTTACTATGACACTTCTATTACTTCTTGAAGCTTCCCTTGCAGGGACCATGACTGCTTGTACTGGAGCTCTCCCAGTAGCTCCAGAATATTGAGAACCAAGTCCTAAAAGACCGAGAGCTCCACCAGTAAATGAGGAAGGTATGTTGTAAATCACTACGCCCAGTATTAGGGCAAGAATGAGTACAGCTAAGTAGTATCTGAGCACACGAAGCACCTAGATCTACTATGCTTAGGAGATCTATAGGGTGTACGCAAAATGCAGGTATAAACTATTTATCTAAGCTTATAAAAATAATACGTGAATGATGACCCTTTCATGCTCTGAAAAATGATGATACGGACCGCAACTGAGTTAAATTCTGAGGTCTGAATTAACTAAATAGTAGTACCGTTTAAGAATGATATCGAAGAATTATAGATTTAACTACATACTAAGGAAGAATCGAGGTGTGTGATACGGATCTTAATATTGCGATACTATTTTTCGAAAAAGCTAGAGAGTCTATGAAGAGAGCTAAGATGCTTAAATCAAGTACTAATTGTATTGGGTTTCTCAAAGAATCTAAGAATTCATTCATACTCATAGCCCGTACATTATTAGCTCTTAGAAATATTGATGTCCAAGGAATATGGAACCCTCAAGATCTCTCATCGATCGTAGAGAAGATAGAGCCTAGAGCTAAGGGTATACATGAGAGATCTGTAGCTGCAGATATGGCTGAGAATGCTTATCAAGATCTTTGTAAAGCAGCTAACTTATATCTAGAGCTCTCAGAAAAACTTCTACAAACAATTAAGTCCATAAAATCACATCTCACTATAAATAACAATGTACCCATAGGCTATAATTTGAGGGAGAAGTAATGAGTTATCAAGTAATAAAGCCCTTTGATCCATGGAGATCTCCTCTATGTACATGTCCTATTAAGTGGTCATTAAACCCTTATACTGGCTGTGGTCATAGATGTATTTATTGCTATGTTACAAGCTATGTTCCAAAACACTATGTTCCTAGAGTTAAGAGTAATTTAATTAGGAGAATTTTGAAGGATTTGAGGAAAATTCCCAGAGGAGCAATAATATCTATAAGTAATAGTAGTGATCCATATACACCTCCAGAATCGAAGTTGGAGATAACTCGTGAGATTCTTAAAATCCTACTTAAGAGCGGTTTAAAGATTCAATTAATAACAAAATCCGACTTAATTCTAAGAGATCTAGATATACTTAGTAAAGGCATAGGACGTGTTGTAGTAGCTATAACAATAACTACCCTGAATAAAAGACTAGCGAAACTAATAGAACCCTATGCACCACCTCCACTTCATAGACTTAAAGCTATTAAGTTACTATCGAAGAAAGGAATTCCTGTTATAGCTAGAATAGATCCAATAATTCCCTACATAAATTCAGACTCCGATAGTATCGAGGAATTAGTTGCTGAGGTAGCGAAAGCTGGCGTAGTACAAGTAACCTCATCTACCTATAAAGCTAAGTATGATAATTTGTCTAGAATAAAAAAGATCTTTCCTTATCTTGCGGAGAAATTTGATTACATATATAAGGAGAAGGGCATGAGGGTGCATGGATATATGTATTTAAGTAGAGATCATAGAGAGAAGTTACTCAAAGTAGTTAAGGAAGCTGCAGAGAAATGGGGTTTAGTATTTGAAACATGTCGTGAAGGATTAACACACCTTAATACGCCGGGCTTTCACTGCGATGGCTCAACATTCTTCTTCACTCCATGTAATATTGATTGATAAGCTTCATAAAATAAATTTGCTTCTTAAGAGACTTATTTAACAGTGATAAATATTGGGGCTCTATATAAAAGCTAAGATAATGAAGAAATATCAGAAATTGATGTTTGCATGGCTACCTATAGCAGTAGTTGAATTTGAGAACTGTTTGCTGGATGAAAAATTCATAATTGATTGCTGTATATCTGGTATTATTAAATCTCCCCTAGCTCGATTACTCTTAATAAAGAAGTTACCAAAGAAGACAGAGCTGTCATTAGTACCCAGTATTGATGCATTGAAATTTGACAGAGATGAATGCTCACCTAAAATATTTATTCAAGATCTCGAGAACCTATGGCTTGCTACAAAGAGTAATGAACCTTATTCCGAAAAGTCATGGGCAGAGGTTTTTGAACCATCGAGATGGGTTTTGTCAAGAATATTATCTCCCTCTAAATGGATTCTAGGTAAAATGGAGAATTTGCCAATGAGCATAAGTGCAGATATCTCTAGGAGCCTAGTTAAAGGGATGCTAAAGCAGTTATGCATAGATAAGGGACTGCAGATAAGATCCTGGACAAAAGCATTCATGCTTATAGGGATTGATGCTCAGAAGAATAAAGTATATATCTTTCTAGGAGATAAAGTTATAAGAAGTGAAGCCCATGAGAGATACATATTTAGAAATCCTGATGTTGAAAATGTGTTTAGATCTAAGTTAAGATATCTTTAACGCCTTGCATATAGCCAGCATGCTACGTAGTGACCTGGTTCAACCTCAACCATTGGTGGTTCTTCTCTTTTACATATGTCCATTACATATGGGCATCTAGGATGAAACCTACAACCAGGAGGAGGATTAATAGGTGATGGTGGTTCACCAACGATCCTAATTTTCTTCCTTTCCCTAGCAATTTTTGGATTAGGAATAGGAATTGCTGCTAATAGAACTTGAGCATATGGATGAAGAGGTTTTTCAAATAGTTCATCAGCATTCGCTATCTCTACAAATTTACCGAGATACATAACAGCAATCCTATTACTCATGAATTTAACCACAGCTAAATCATGCGAAATGAACATATATGATGCTTTGAACTTCTTCTGGAGATCTTTGAGTAAGTTAAGTATTTGTGCTTGTACTGATACATCTAGTGCCGAAGTGGGTTCATCGAGGACTATGAATTTGGGTCTAAGGATAAGAGCCCTTAGAATTGCAACCCTTTGTTTCTGACCACCACTTAATTCATGGGGATATCTATATAGATGCTCTCTACCTAACCCAACTATTTCCAAATGCTCAGTAATATACTTCTCTGGATCATCAACTACTATTCCATGTTCTTTAAGGGGTTCTAATATTATCTCTAAAATAGTCATTCGTGGATTTAATGAAGAGTGAGGGTCTTGAAACACCATCTGTGCCATTCTTCTAAATTTCTTCAAGTTCTCACCAGAGAGCTTAAGTACATCCTTATTCATGAAGTAAACTTTACCAGCTGTGGGTTTTAGGAGTCTAAGAATTACTCTGCCTAAAGTAGATTTACCGCAACCAGTTTCGCCAACAACCCCGAATGTCTCAGCTTCTTTAATCATGAAAGTAACTCCGTCTACTGCCTTCACTTTCTTAAACAATGATCCTCTCACTTTGAAGTATTTCTTTACATTCTCAACCCTTATTAAGGACATTTTATCACCTCTTTGCATATAGCCAGCATGCTACGTAGTGACCTGGTTCAACCTCAACCATTGGTGGTTCTTCTCTGCATACTCTTTTAGCAAACTTACATCTAGGATGAAATCTACAGCCCGGAGGAGGGTTAATGAGGCTTGGAACTGTTCCAGGTATGTATTCAAGCTTCTCAATTCTTCTCACTGGATCTGGAAGAGCATGAAGTAGTCCTCGAGTATAGGGATGCATAGGTTTTTCAAATAGCTCAAACACATTTGCACTTTCAACTATTTTTCCAGCATACATGACATATACCCTATCTGCTATTTCAGCTACTATCCCAAGGTTATGGGTTATTAATATTATACTCATGGAGTATTGCTTCTTTAATTCAGATAGTAGATCTAGTATCTGTGCTTGGACCGTTACGTCAAGATTCGTTGTTGGTTCATCAGCTATTAAGAGCCTTGGTTTATTAGCTATTGCTGTTGCAATTACAACACGCTGTCTCATACCACCGGATAGTTCATGAGGATATGTTTTAACTCTCAAAGATGGATGTGGTATGAGAACTTGTTTTAATAATCTAATTGCTTCGTTTCTAGCTAGTTTTCTATTAGTACTGCTATGTGCAACTATGGTTTCTACTATATGTTCGCCAGCTGTGAATAATGGATTAAGAGCTGATGTAGGGTCTTGAAATATATATGCTATTTCATTACCCCTAATATCTCTTAGCTCCTTCTCACTTATACTGAGTAAATCTATGACTGTACCATTTCTTCGTCTAAATATTGCTTGACCTCTAGCTATATGACCTGGAGGATAGATGAGCCTTGTAATAGCTCTTGTAGTTACTGTCTTACCACAGCCTGTCTCACCGACAAGAGCTACAACCTCATTTTCATAAACATCAAATGATACTCCCGAAACAGCATGAACTACACCGGCATAGGTATAGAATTTAACTTCTAAGTCTTTTACACTCAATATCTTCTCAGGTTCAAGTTCTAGGTATTTTTTACTCATTTCCTCTTCACCGATTTAAATTTTCTCTGCTTCTTTCCTTTGACCTTGAATTCTAGGCTTCTTCTAGTCTTAGGATCTAGAACATCCCTAAGAGAATCACCAAGAAGATTCCAGCCAAGAGCTATTATGAACAATGCAATTCCTGGGAACATAACTATCCACCATTTGTCTGGGAAATATTCGCGTCCTTTAGAGACTAGGAATCCTAGTTCAGGTACTGGGTCTTGGGGCCCTATGCCTAGGAATGATAGTGCTGCAGCGAGCAGTGTTGCAGTACCTAGATCGAAAGTTACCATTACTATTACTGGTGATAGAACGTTTGGTAGTATATGTCTAAATAATACTCTCCAAGTTGATAATCCAAGGGATCTAGCAGCCTCAACAAATGCTTGTTCTTTCACACTAAGTACAGAACCTCTTATGATCCTAGCATACCCAGGCCACCATACCAAGACTAAAGCAAATATTACTGCTAGTAAGGAGGCAAGTTGAGGAATTTCCTCTTTTGATAAGGCGAATAGTGATAGGAAAAACTCTCTTGTGAATACATTTGTATAGAGAACCTCTCTAAATCTAGAGGGAAGCACCGTTGCAAATGCTATAGCTAGTATTAGTGCAGGAAATGCTATAAATACATCAGTTATTCTCATCATCACTTCATCGACAGCTCCGCCAAAATAACCTGCTAAAAGACCGAGAATAATGCCTAGAGGAACACCTAGAGCTACGACTATTAATGAAATAACCAGTGATATTCTAGCCCCATGAAGTACTAAACTAAGAATATCTCTACCCCAATTATCGGTTCCTAGAAGTGGTAAGTTCTCTGACCAGGGATCACACCAAGGAGGTATACAGGGTCTTAGGAAGTAGAGATCAGGGTTTACTGAGGCTGGAAATTCATTATATCTCTCAAATGCTATGTAAGGACCTATGATCCCTATGATAACAAATATACTAACTAATACCCCACCAACTATGCCTATAGCCGAGCGGCTATAGGCATATGCCATTAACTTCCATTCACTTATTCTTGAAGAATTCCTATCAGACCACCCTGGTCTTATTTTATCCATGAGCTTAGCTATAGTGTCAATAATTATGCAAAATCCTCGATATATTACCTCAGCCATCACATTCACCTCAGTATCTAACTCTTGGATCTATAACTGCGTAGAGTATATCAACTATGAGATTAACTGTGACATACACTATAGCGAAGAGGAAGGTTCCTCCAATAATTGCAGGGAAGTTGAGGCGACTAATAGCATCATATACATAGCGCCCCATACCCGGTATTCCAAAAACTGTTTCTGCAATTATAGCGCCTGCCAGAAAGCCTCCAAATTGAAGACCGAGAACCGTTACTACAGGTATCATGGCATTTTTAAGAGCATGCTTCCACACTCTGAACTTAGATAACCCTCTTGCTCTTGCAAAGAGTACATATTCGGATCCTAAAGCATCGAGAAGAGAATTTCTAAGAATCCTAGCAACAAAACCACCACTGAGAAGTCCAAGAGCTAGACCTGGAAGCCACATCCTCTTGAAAGTCTCATGAACTACACTCCATTCACCACACATCATTGCTCCAAACATAGGGATTTTACCTATGTATGATCCCAAATACCCCACTACTGGCACGACATTAGGTAGATTAGATACGAATAATCTACAAGGTCTACTAGGCTCAGGAATACCAGCTAGGTAGGTTATGCCGAGTACAGTAAAGAAGGCTAAAATCAGTAAGTAGTAAAGTACAAATGAAGGCATAGAGCTTCCGAAGAGTGCTAAAAAACGAACAGCAAAATCAATTGGTGTATCTTTCTTAAGTGCCGCGGCAATACCTAGTGGGATGCTTATGATTAATAGAAACATCATACCGAAAAGTGCTAATTCTACCGTTATTGGAAATCTCTCCCCTAAAGAAACTATAACTAACTTACCTCTCACAGGATCTCTTAATTGACCTGAAATTAGTTGAGTAAATAGGAATGTGAATTGTTCATACCAAGGAGCATCGAATTTATATTCATGTCTAATTCTCTCAATAAGTTTAGGATCAACCATTTTTTCTCCGCCAACCCAGGCACGAACGGGATTTGCTGGAATAGCATATGCTATTAAGTAAGTGAGGAATATTACTCCTATTATTGTGGGTATGAAGGTCGCTATTCTTCTTGCTAAAAACCTTCCTAAACCCACAGAGTCACCAAGGCGATTAAATCTACACAAGTTTATAAATACTTTATGTGCTCTAAGGAGTTAGTTAATGAGATGGAAAGTTCATCACTCATAAACGATATATCCGTTAAATTTATTTGTCTCACCAAGTAAGTGATACTTCGAATCTAAAGGTGAGGTTAAAAAGTATGAAGTCATTAAATTTGGGAAAAGCTATTTCTAAGGCTGCTGCTATTGGTATTGTTATTGTTGTTGTTATTGCTATTGTTGGTGTTGTAGCTTATTTAGCAACAAGACCAGTACCAACACCAACAACTCCAACTACACCCACAACCCCCACCACTCCAACAACACCCACAACTCCAACAACACCTACAA
>QMXA01000011.1 GCA_003661905.1 Thermoprotei archaeon
AATTTGCACAAGTAATAGAAACTCTTAGAAAGTTCAAGATAATAGAAATCATTGAGTGGAAAGAACCTAATAGAGTAGTTCTAAGAAGAATCAAAACATTGATCTAGCTCTAATGAGTAGGGGGGTTCTTAAGGAATATCCAAGAGAGCTAAATTTATAGGCGTTAGTATGAGTAGGGGAGTGTTCCAGAGGACTCGGGATTTGAGGACAAGACTACTCGCTCTATCAGTAATTGCAAGACAAGGAGCATCTAAGGCAGATTTTCTAATCTCTAAAATAGAAACTCGAAAGAAGTATTTAAGAGCAAAGACTAAATATGCTGATGAATCACAAAAAGAGTTTGTTAAACGAGAAATAGAAAGTCTAACAAGAATTCAGCAAAGACTAGCATACGTTCAAGTAATATTAGAGATGATTGCTCTACGAGCTGAAACAGCAGCCATTGCGGGCTCCATTTTGAGCACCATAGCTGTAATAAGAGAGCTCCTGAAACAGATTAGAAAACGTGGTTTTGTAGCTCTTCCAGGTATAAGTTTGGTACTTGAAGAGATATATGAAGCTACAGGTGAAGTGCTTGCAGAAGCTATGAATATAGAATTCAACGACTCACCAGTATTAGCAAAAGCTGAGGCAGAGAAGATACTAGAAGAAGCAGAAGTCATAGCTAAGGAGAGGCTTGCAGGCAAATTCAATATCTAAGACTAAGAAATTTGTTTATTCATTTCCAGTTCCCAACAATATAAAGATATAATGTACCTATTCTAGTAGCTGTAACTAGAGATACCATACGAACAGGGATCCAGCCAGGGATTTCAAAATCTAGACTAATAACTCTTGTACCTGGAGCAAGTTCTGTCTCGAGTTTAGGCCTTAGGGCTTTATTGACCGATGTGAGTAGGTACATATAGACCACTGTTGCGTCTCTTATACTCACATCGAAGAAACTTGCATTAATTATTTTCACTCTATTAGCTACACCTTCCCTTTCAACATTTTCCTTAGCTCTTTTAATTAACGTTGGATTTATCTCTATGCAGATAGCTTGGGCACCTCTCTTAGCTGCTTCAATAACTACTCTACCATCACCACAACCTAGGTCATAAAATATATCTCCTTCTCTAACATTAGCCATAGTTAATGCAAAATTTATGAACTCAGCTCTTGATGGAACCCAGGGTACACGTAATGAGTCTGATCTACTTAGTAAATAGCTAGTCACTTCTGTAGCGCCCCAAAGCTCCTACATCTAAATGGTTTAATTTATTTACTTGATGCTCTATAGATTTGCTGGGTGTGTAAAGGTCTATGGCGTCTACCATAAGAGAATTGCCAGAGTATGTATCATTAGTTATTGGTTGGGCTCTTATCGTTGCTGCTGTAAGTGCACCTCCCTGGGGTTTTAATCTACATAGAATTACAGCTATTTCACTAGGTTTCATGCTACATGAATTAATGCACAGAGCCGTTGCACGTAAATACGGTTGTTTTGCACGTTACTACTTAGACCCGTTTGGTGTCTTGATTACAGTAATTTCTTTACTCCTTCCAATAAGATTTCTTGCACCAGGTTATGTTGGTATAGCTATGCCCCCATTCTTAACACCTTATGAATACAAAGAACTTAGTGGAAAAATAGCTGTTTCGGGACCTCTCATGAACATAGCACTCTCTCTCATAGGCCTTATAATAGTTGAGCTCTTTAAATATAGAGTAATTCTAGTGCCAACTATAGTTTTGTTCTTCTCAGTGGAGTTATTCATAGTAAATGCTTGGTTAGCTCTCTTTAATTTAATACCCCTAGGACCTCTAGATGGAGCTAAGGTATTTAAGTGGAGCATTGTTAAGTGGTTAATAGCCTTCGGAATGGCCGTTGCATTATTCATGTACTCTTATAGGTTACTGATGTAGAGTGCTAGGTTATCGAAGATACTAACTGAGTCTCTACTTCTTCTAACCCTAGCTCACTTCCACAGTACACACACCTAAGAATGAGGGGATTAGTAGATATTGTTTCAAATACTGTTTCTATTGGCTCTATTCTTGTAACACATGTTGGATTAGGACATTTAAGTAAGCCCTTAACAACACTTGGGACAACTACCTTTCTTTTCTCAATCACCATGAAGTCTCTTATTATATTTATAGTAGCTGTAGGAGCTATCAGTGCTATCATATCCGTTTCTTTTGCTGTAAGTTCTCTATTTTCAATCTTAACTATGTCTTTTCTTCCAAGCTTTTTACTATCAACATTCATAACTATAGCTACCATAACTCCTTCTCTTCCTGTTATCCCTAGTATTCGAAGAACTGTAAGAGCTTTTCCTGCAGGTATGTGATCTATAACCGTTCCATTTCTTATTTTACTTACAATGAGTTCTTTACTCATAATATCTACACCTCTACATCAAATATCAGAGTTAATAGTGCCATTCTAATGGGTACACCCCATCGAGCTTGTTTGAAGTATGCTGCATGTGGTGTTGTATCTATTTTCCTATCAATTTCTTCAGTTCTGGGTAAGGGATGGAGTATTATCATATCACTTTTTGCCTTTGAAATGAGACGCATATTAACTATGTAGGTTCCTTTAACTTTCTCATATTCTGAAGGATCTGGAAATCTCTCTTTTTGTATTCTAGTTACATAGAGAACATCCAATTCCTCTATTACATCATCAGCTCTTTCTACTTCCTCAAACTCTATTCCTCTACTTCTCAGATATCTCTTGACATTTTCTCTCATCTTAAGTAATGGATGAGAAATCAAGTATATCTTCTTAGGTCTAAAGAGACCTAGTGCAAGTGTAAAGGAAGCAGATGTTCTGGCATATTTAAGGTCTCCGAGTACGCCGTATGTAAGGCCATCTATTCCTCCTTTTATCCTCCAAATTGTATAGAGGTCTATCATAGCTTGTGTAGGATGATGTTGTTTCCCATCTCCTCCATTTATTACTGGTACTGAAGCAACTTCAGCTGCATATTTAGCAGCTCCTTCTAACCTATGTCTAATTACTATGATGTCAGAGTATGCATCGAGCATTCTTATAGTATCACCTAGAGTCTCGCCTTTAGCTATTGAAATAGCTTCTTCAGATGTAAAACCTATTGTAGAACCTCCAAGGCGTTTCATAGCTGTTTCAAAGCTCATTCTTGTTCTTGTTGATGGTTCGAAGAATGCTAATGCCATTACTTTATTTTCGAGGAGTCTTAACCTTGATTTACTATATTGCTCTAATGTATTTGCTCTATCAAAGAGCAATTCTAAATCTTTTCTATTAAAATCTGTTATTGATATTACGTCACGATACTTAAAGCCTGATTCCAAAGCCCTTCAAAATCTCCTAACACTAAAATATAAGCACAGCGCTCATCTCCTCGGGCACACGTGGAAAATCCGCTACTAATTCCTAAGGAAAGAGGTAAGTATAGAATCATTGTTGCATTAGATAGAGTACCTATGAATAAGTTGGGGTCTCTACATCAATTGGTCAATATAGCAATTAATGAAGCATCAGGAATTAAGATAGGATTGCCATTACTACTAGAATTGGGTATTGAAAGAATTAAAGATATAGTCTCGGGGGTTAGTGATTATGAAGCTCTTGCTATAGCAGATCTTAAACTAGCGGATATAGGTGATATAATGGTGCTGATTCTTAATAAATTAGCTAGGATAGGATTCAATGCTATAATTGCTCATTCCTTTACAGGATGTGAGGATGCACTATGTAAGCTAGCTAAGAATTCTAAGAACTTAGGAATTCCCTTAATTGCTGTCGTTTCAATGAGCCATAAAGGAGCTGAGGAAATTATGAACCCTCTCATAGATAAGCTCCTAGAAATAGCTATTAATAAAGCTGAAGTAGAGGGGCTTGTTGTTCCTGCCACAAGACCAGGTACAATATCATATGTTAGAACTAAGGCAGATAGAAAAGTAGCGCTCTTTGCACCTGGAGTAGGTGTCCAAGGAGCTCCTTTTGGTTCAGCATTAGCTGCAGGAGCCGATTATGAAATAATTGGAAGATCCATAGTTTTAGCAGAGAACCCTATTATGAAGCTCAGAGATATTGCTAGAAAGCAACTAGAGTTAGTAGGTGAGTAGAATATGGGAGTTACATATTGTGAAATGAGTATTGACGATTTAGTTATCGAACTCTACAAGAAAGGAGTATTTATGACAGGAACTTTTAAATTATCTTCAGGTAAAATAAGTCCATACTATATAGATCTTAGAAAAGCATTAGCTTATCCAAATCTCTATACAGCAATAGCTGTAGAACTCCTAAAACTCATTGAGAAGAGCCAAATTGAATACACAGCTATTGTAGGAGTTGCAACAGGAGGCATACCTTATGCAACACTTCTTGCAGCACTCACACTTAAGCCTCTAGGCTATGTAAGAGTAGAGAGAAAGGAACATGGAACTAAATCCATTGTTGAAGGAGCAACAAAAGATCACAAAGTCCTCATAGTAGATGACGTGACAACTACTGGGTCGAACCTAGCAAAAGCCGCTGAAGCTATAATAAATTATGGAGGAAAATTAGCTGCTTTTGCCGTCGTTGTCAATAGAGAGGAAGGTGCTGAAGATACCCTAAGGAAATTCAGTAAACCGCTGATATCTCTTCTTAGAATAACAAAAATTCTTAATATATTGAGAAGTCATAACTTAATATCCTTAGAAGAATATGAGAAAGTCATGAAGTATTTAGGTAGGTGATTTTAGCTTAGTAATTAAAGGAACTACAGATCCACATTTATGAACTCCAACTCCTCTTTCATATGCTATACAACCTCTAACCACAGTCATAGCTATTTCACCCTCATATTCACGTCCCTCAAATCCTACACAACAAGCTTTTGAATATTGAGGTCCATTAACTCTACCATATCCCTTTGTATCTATAATAGTGAAGCTAGCCAATTTGCCTTCTTCAATAGATCCCCAAAGATGCTCAAGTCCAAGTATAAGAGCTGGGTTTCTAGATGTTAGTTCTACATATCTAGTCAAACTCATGATACCTCTAATAACATATGTAAATAGTAATCTAAATGCATATTCTATACTAGCAATTCCGGAAGGGCACATCATAGGTGGAAGCATTTTATCTTGTAAAGTATGAGGAGCATGGTCTGTTGTAATAGCATTAATTAAGCCATTAACTAATGCTTTAAGGATTTTTAATTGCTCTACTTGCGGAATTAATGGAGGATTAACCTTATACCTACAGCCATACTCCTCATTATCAGAGTTTAATAGTAGATAATGCATGCAGGTATCGCAAGTAGCTCCAAGATCCTTAGCTACTAATATTAGGTCGTAGTAAGTAGTGTGTGTTAAGTGAAGACTCTTCCTATCTGCTCCTACACTTCTCATTATTGATGCTACATACATAGCGGATTCAATCATAGATGCTAGAGATCTACATACATATCGTGATCCCAGATCAAAGAATACGCACTTCTCAACACTCATATGAGTTTCTGGATGTAGGATTATTAACATATTATGTGCCAGTATTATTTTCAAAGCCTTTTCAAAGATGCTTAATGATAGATCTTCGGGATATATTTTAAATCCTGCTACATACCTACTCCTAACAATTTTATCAATTTCTTTGAGATCTTGGTTAATACCTGAGTAAATCCAGTAGTCAATATGTATGGAGTTCTTCGCTTCATGAAGTCTTCTCTCAATTGTTGATAGACTATTGAGAGGAGGTATAGTATTAGGCATATCAACTCCGAGAACAACTCCTCCATAAGCAGCTGCAGCAGTACCGCTACTCAGAGTCTCTTTATAGCTAAGTTCCCAATCTCTAAAATGTACGTGCATATCTATGATTCCAGGTAAAATTATATAGTTTAATGGAAGTTTCAGTATTTTACTTCCAATTTTAGGAACTGAGCCAAGTTCTATTTTCTGTACTAGGCCATCCCTTACATATATTGTTATATTCATGAGCTTATTATTTACAAATGCTCGACCTTGAATAATTTCAATAAGATTCATACTCATCAGTACAACATATGCTAAGAGGAGTAGAAAAATTCACATTGGCTATGTAATGTATAGTTAAAGTATCTTAGAGCATCCGCTAAGAAATAAAATGTGCTTTACGTTATTAATTGAAGATTTATCGCATTCTTTAAAGTTTCATTAATGTTAATTACTGATTATTTCTTGTCTTATTGATGGTTGAAGAGATTGGTAATGAGCAAATTGTGGGTTAGTGAAATTTTTTACTCAGTACAAGGTGAAGGAATTCACTTGGGTAAACCAGCAATATTTCTAAGACTCTCAGGATGCAATTTAAGGTGTGTGTGGTGTGATACTAAGTACGCCCTTGATATGAAGAGTGGAAAGTGTATGAGCCTTAATGAAGTTCTTAGTGAGATACAAAGATATCCTGCAAAGCATATAGTAGTGACAGGTGGCGAACCTCTACTGCAGCAATTAGCATTGATCCCCCTACTAAAGGAGCTCAAGAAATTAAACTTCTTTATTGAGCTTGAGACTAATGGAAGCATAGAACCTGTAAGTAATTTAGTGAAATTGGTTGATCAATTTAATGTTTCTCCTAAACTAAGTAATGCAGGGCTACCTAAACCCGTCTTGGCTAAATCCATATACCATGTACTAGCCTCTAAGTGTAAAGCATATTTCAAATTCGTTGTAATATCTCCTAGTGATTTGTTGGAGATAGATGATTATGTAACTAAATATTATTTGCCGAGAAACAAGGTAATTCTTATGCCCCAAGCTATGACTAGTGAAGAACATAATAAGAGACTTCTATTCATAATAGAACATGCTAAAAATAGGGGATACAGAGTTACTCCAAGGCTCCAAATAATTGTTTATGGTGGTGGAATCCGTGGAGTTTAGATCTTGGATAAAAGCTAGATTTGAAGCAGCACATAAAGTAGCTAGACACCTTGGCAAATGTAGAGAACTTCATGGACATACATATATTGTGGAGGTTGCTGTCTCCTCTAGAGAAGTAAATGAGCTTAATATGGTTATAGACTTTGAAGAGCTAAGAAGTAAATTATCTGAGGTGTTGAAGATCATTGACCATAAATATCTAAATGAAGTTCTTCAAGAGGAGAATGTTACTGCTGAATTCCTAGCTCTGTTTATTTATAGAGAACTTTCAAAAAGGCTTCCACAGGGTATTAAGTTAGCTGTGGTAAGAGTTTACGAAAACCCTGATTATTGGGCCGAGGTGATGTGCAGTGATAGATAAGGAAAAGATAAAAAAAGCTATTAGAATGATTTTAGAAGCTATAGGCGAGGATCCAGAGAGAGAAGGACTTCGTGAAACACCTCAGCGAGTAGCTGATATGTATGAAGAACTTCTGGAAGGTTACTATCGAGAGGATGAATACATTCAATTTACTGAAAGAAGCGATTTAGTTGTTGTGGGCCCCATAAGATTTTATAGCTTATGTGAACACCACTTATTACCATTCTTTGGCTATGTGTATGCAGCCTATTTGCCAAAAGGTAAAGTAGTAGGCATTAGTAAAATAGTTAAAGTAATCCATAAATATGCTCGTAGATTGCAAATTCAAGAGAGAATGACTGAGCAAATAGCAGAAGAACTTCAGAAGCTGACTGGATCGCACGATGTAATGGTTATTGTTAGAAGTAGACATATGTGCTTAGAAATGAGGGGTGTAAAAGCGCAATCAGTAGTCACCACTGCAGCCTTAAGAGGGGAGTTTATGAAGGATACAGCCCTACGCTCTGAAGTATTAACATACTTTGCTAAGGAAGCATCTCAGTTATAAATATTAAAAGAAAGTCTGGAGCTTAAACTGTTTATTGGTTTCTATAATGAAAGTATCAGCTCACGTAATGTTTTGCATGTAAACTAATATTTAAAAGAAGTCTATAGTATGGTTATAAATGGGTAATTTATGAAGATAGTTATAGGCCTAAGCATATTAGCTATAGTATTTATAGTTATTGCTATTCTATTCTCTAGTATTGTTTCTGCAGAGGTAGATGTAGAAGAAATTCTTATTCATATTAAAAGTAATGGAGTTGTTATAGTTGAAATTAGAGGAGCAGTATCCAAAGGATTTAATTCCATACACTTGCCGGTAGCTCCTATACCTATTAGTATTGAAACTTACATTAACAATGTGCTTATACCTGCCATTTATACTAATGAAACATTATACATACCATCAACAAGTGAAGGGGTATTCTATGTGAGATATGTAGCTAATACTACATCAGTAAATGGAAAAGTATTATTCAAGATAGCTAATGAGACCGTAAAGTTAGTTATAGAGCCTGGTATTATTCTACTATCCATACCTAGAAATATCATTAGTGTCAGCTATGATGATGGTAACTTAGTGATTGAGATTATAGGACCTACCACAATTGAATATACATTAGCTACAGCAGTATCAACACCAATAACAATACCCACTAAAGAAACTCATACAACACCCACAATTACTCCAACAACACCTACAACTACGCCCACACCATTCCCATTAAATCCTACATATATCACAATACCCATAGCAGCAATATTTATCGTAATACTAATAATTTCTTCAATGAAGAAGCGGAGAAAGCAGTCAATTCCTACTAAATTGATTACGGAGAAAATTGATGAAACTGATAAGCAAATATTGAGAAAGTTGAAGGAACTAGGTGGAGAAGCTTTTCAAAGTGACTTGCAGAAAGCATTAAACATACCTAAAGCAACATTATGGAGACATGTTAAGAGATTAGAGAAACTAGGATACATTGAGGTAAGAAAAGAATTAAGAGCTAATAAATTAATACTTAAAAAGAGAATAGAGCTAGACTAAGGACTGACTCATATTCTGAAACCGGAGTTTCATTATCGTTTCATAGGTGATTCTTATTAGAAATTACAGTAAAATTCTAAACATGGTGAGGGATATTGAAAACCGCAACAATGAAGCCTTTAGCTTATTTATTAATAATTACAATGTTAATTGGCCTTATTACATCGGCAATAACTTTAATTAAGGCTCAAGAACCCTCCGAAGCAAATGAAGCCAAATCTTACAGTGATATAAAACAATCAAGAGAGTTACTAAAGCTATATAGAGAGGTAATTAAGAGAGCTATTCAAAACATACCTCAAATTCCTAGCAGAATTGAGCTAGAGATTAGAAAGGTAATTAATTTAAGTGACTCCGACATCGAGAGTATGAGTATTGAAATCATAACTAGATACATTAACATATCAGTAGAGATATATCAAGAACTTTTGAATTTAATTAAACCACCACGTAATATCTCTATAACTATTGAAGCTAATAAAATTAATGAAATTACTACATCTGTATTTAGGATTATTGATGCTTTGGGAATCAAGGAAGAGATTGAACCTCTAGTTAAAGATATAAAGAGGGTAGTTGAAGCTAAAGATCTAAATGAAGCTATTAAAATTCTTAAGAAACTTGAAATAAGAATTGGAGAGATTAAGGGTATTAAGATTGCTGAAAAAGCTAGAGAAATTGCTAAGATCATGCTTGAGGAAATCCATAGAGCAAGAGGAGTTAATGAGTCTATTAAGGGCATTGCAAGAGCAATCTTAAACATCAATAAAACTATTGAAATTCTGAACAAAGTAAAGGATATTCTAGAAGAATCTAACGCATCTAAGCATGCTATTGAAGCTATAGATAAAGCTATTCTTAATCTGAGAGATGTAACCAGTGTTCTCAATAGAGTAGCTACCTTAGTTCAAGTAGTCAAGCCTGAATCTATAGAAGAAGTTAAGAACATAACTAATACTCAATTCATTAAAGAAGTTGAAAGAAAAATGCCTAAAGTAATTTCCCAAGTAGAGAAGTTATCAGAAATGATTACTGAAGTTGAAAAAATAATTGAAGGAGTAAATGCTACATATATTCTTGAATTCTTAGCTAAGGCTAAGAATACATATGAGGACATAACGAAAATCATAATTCCAGGAATTGAATCAGCTATTAGAACTAATAATTACACAAAAGCGCTTGAGCTAATATCCATAGCTGAAGTACAAATTGAGAAATGCAAAAGAATAATAGAGAATATTCAAGAGCTAATTAAGGAAAAAATAAAGCCCATAGAGAAAGACGAGCTAATGGAGGAAATCAACGAGCTAGTTAATGAAGTTAAGAAATTGAGTAATAAGATAAAGAGTATTTATGAAGAAGCAATTTCATTAAATGCAACAGAATCTATTACATACTTAGACTTCGCTAAAGAAATAGTGATTAATGCTTCGAAACTTCTCAACATAGCTATTGAGGCAATCGAAGTCAATAATATTAGTTATGCTAAGACCATAGTTAATAAGGTTAAGGAGCTCATAAGCAAGGCTGAAAATGCTATAGACATGGCTGTAGATATTATTGAAATTATCAAACATAGTATTGAAGAGCTAAAAGAAGTAGTTGAAGAGCTAAGAAATGAAATTAAGGAGATAGAAGATGAAATTAAAGAGCTAATTAACTACACAGTATCTTCTGAATTAGCAACTATCTTAAGTGAGGTCAATGATCTGATAAACATTAGTAAGAGCCTAATAACTAAAGCTCAAGAACTAATATCAACTAGTGATATAGCTAAAGCCAAGGAGATAATTAACGAAATTAAGGATAAAAT
>QMXA01000012.1 GCA_003661905.1 Thermoprotei archaeon
CATCACAATTCAGAAGACCGTCGTTTCATCACTAAGTTAATGATGACTACACAGAACTTAAACCTTCTCTAAACATAGTAGTAATTGGATGATGAGGGGCGATAAAGCGATCAGTGAGCAAACTGTCTCAGCTGATCACCTACATAATTAGGCTTAGATGATTTGATTCTAGATCCTCTAAATATCAATTTACTTCAAATCTCTCCAATTTCACCATGCTATTTAACCTCAATAACCTAGACTGATTCTCTTTGAAAGGTAAATTCTCTCCTTACTTCGTATTTTACGAATTCCTTTAACTCCTATCAATGCTTAACTCTTAAGGAAAGTAAAGAAGTTTATAGGGACTACACTAAGCTTACGATAAAAGGTTGGGCTTGCATCTCTATCAATAGCAATGAGTATAGGTCTAAACCCGTGATCATAACTATGCGTCCTTGCTTTCTTTATAGAATTGCTAGACTTATGTGTAAGCGATATTATAAGGAGAACGATAGCTATTGCAGTGATGAATATTGAAAGCACTTTTGTTCATTTCTTCTACATCCCGAAACCCTTAACTATACTTTGCAGTGAATATTTTGTACTTGAACTAAGTTATGAGCTCTATTTAAGCTAATGTTTAAATTGATTTCCGCTCTATAGGAGTTGTACTCGTTAAAATATAATAAGTCTTCACTATGAAACTAATCAGGGCTGGTGTAATATGTATGTTTACTTGAATAGAATTAAGAGATTTAGAGATATTCTTAAGCATAGAAATATAGATGCTGCACTAATAGTTCCAGGCCCAAATCTTAGGTATTTCATTGGATATAAGGTTGAAGCTCTAGAGAGATTACTAATACTACTAATTTCAAGTCAATTTAAGGATCTTAACTTAATAGTTCCAATGCTAGAATACGAAAGAGCTAAGAGTATTAATATAAAAGATTTAAATATTATAAATTATAGTGATGAGGAAGATCCTTATAGAACACTCACAAACTTATTGAAGGACTTGAAAGCTTACAAAGTAGGTGTTGAAGGATCTATGCCTTTTAGAATAGCTTATAAATTACTTAAAGGAGGATTCAATCTCGTAGAGATAGATGATTTAATATATAGTATGAGAATTACTAAAGACAATTATGAAATCGAGATGTTAAGAAAAGCTAGTAGAGTTAATGAAGAAGCTATTAGGGAAGGATTTAAGAATTTGAAAAGTGGTATTTCAGAGAAAGAGCTGAAGAGAATTGTAGAGGAAAGAGCTGAAGAACTTGGAGCAGAGGAAATACCATTCTGTATTGTGCAATCAGGACCTAATACAGCAATACCACATGCAGAATCATCTGATAGAAAAATTGAACTAGGTGATGTAGTGTTGTTTGATGTCGGTGTTAGAGTTGAAGGTTATGTCTCAGATATAACCAGGACCATAGTCTTAGGAGAACCAAGATCAAGACACAGATTAATCTATAATATTGTTAAGAGAGCTCAGGAAAAAGCTATAGAAATGGTAAGACCCGGAGTTGAAGCTGAGACTATAGATTTAGCTGCTAGAAACTTAATCGAAGCTGAAGGCTACGGTAAATACTTCATACATAGAACAGGACATGGATTAGGACTCGAAATACATGAAGAACCATATATAAGAATAGGTAATAGAACAGTTCTAAAGGAGGGTATGGTATTTACGATTGAGCCTGGAATATACATACCAGGAGAATTCGGAGTAAGAATAGAGGATGATATCGTAGTGACAAAAGATGGTTATGAGAATCTAACAAAACTATCCAAAGACATATCGGAGATTTCATAGAGTTATGAGAAAGAGTCTTAAGATCTTAATCAAATATCATAGCTATAGAACTCACGAGTTAGCAAATTACATTCTCAGATATTTTATCCCATCTACTGAGATTATTGCTCTATATACTGACTATTTAATCTAAGTATGCCTTAATTACCTCGATAGCTTTCCTCTTCAACTTACTAGGAGATAAGTCGTACTTGCCAAGTTCATTAAGGGCATTACTCAAATCCTCGAGATAGAACATTGTTTTAATCCACTGTGCTAAATCACCTCTCCTTATATGGAAAGCTATAGACTCTGATGGGACAATTTGCAAAGCACTAGTAAGTTCTTCAAGACTTCTTGCTGATATACCTGTAGGAGCATTATAGCTTAGGTAGAAATAGAATGCTTTATCTCTTGGCAATTTTATTCTCTTAACATATTTAAGTGGATTACTTGATATTTCAGATACTACATAATTAACCAAGATATCTAAAGCATCTATTAGTGTTTTGAAAGCTTGTGGCAAGCTTTTATAAGGTGAGAAGTACATATGGACCTCACCTAAGGAGCCTGGTTTTGTTGCCATGTAGTAATAATGATCAGTAGTGCCTAGGAGTCTCCATAACCTTAGTACTTCTCCTCCAATAGCTTTAATGTATGGTTCAAGAGATGTGTAAATTTCAAATGCTAACTTCTGAAAATCATTTCCAAGCCATGCAGATAAATCCCTCTCATCAGCCCAACTTATAGTCATCCATGGGGGTACATCATATACATCACGTATAGGGTACTTAAATGCAGTAATTGAGGGAAATTCTACTGATATATTTGGATATTTAGTTAGTTCATGAGGTAACCACTTTAAAAAATCATGAATACCTGTTTCTGGTGGATGGTGTTCTCCAAAGGTTTCGTAGTCCATTGCGATAAATATCACATCACCTGGTGTTAATGTAATCCAGGCTGCATATTTATCTGCAGTTAATGGGTATTGATCCCATTTCTTATCCGAAAATCTAAATCCTAGATCATCACTAAGTCTATAATTCCTTGTAAGTACTCTAATTTCACAATTCCACGGTCTATAAACATAGTTAGGACTTCTCCATCCTAGAATTTTATTAACACCTTCTGTTAGTACTACTTTGTATCCAAGTCTCTCCATAAGACATGCAATATTGTTATTATATATGAATTCTGTATTCTCAACTACTATGGGTTCTTTACCTGTGATGTCTTTAATTAAGCCTCTATGCATATTGAGCTGTTCTATAAGCTCATCATTATCAGGTAGTAGTGATGCTAAACTATGGTAGTATGTTTGATCAATAAACTCAGCTATATTTTCATTTGCAACCTCTCTAAAGATCTCTATGAGGTCTGGTACCCATTTTTTACTTTGCTCTATAAATACTCCACTAACGCTGAGAGAGAATCTAAAGAACTTACCTATTTCTCTTAATTTTAAGGATTCTTCAATAAGAATTCTAGTTGCTGGTTTGTAACAATTCTCGAAAGCTTTCCTAATTATGTATTCATTTAGGGAATTATCAAATAGCACATCGTTCAATTCAGCTAGACTTAATCTTCCCTCTAATGCTCTTCTAATAATACTTATGGGTATATCCTTTCTCAGTCTATAAGGTTGATGTACTTCAAACATGAATACTATATCGGTCAATCTGATCTACCTTCGACTGAGGCTAATCTTGATAGATCTCTATTATATATCTTATACTTACTCTCTACATTACTAAGTGTAAGCGTAATTACACACTAAAGCTATTGAAATTCCTACTCAAAGAAATGAGAGTTTGTCCAGTTACATAAATAATGGTAATCATCATAATACTGTTAAGATTATCAACAATGTCGAATTGAATTACCTGCCTATAATTTCTAACTCTATTTTCTCACGAGCCTTAAGGAATTCCATGTTTTAATATCTCTTAGCTAATATAGATAAGAGGTGTTATTGAGCTATAGAGAGTTTTAGTTTTCTTACTTTTTCTAATACATTATGCTCCAAAACGCTTAGAGGTAAACTGCCTTCCTCAAGTATTAGCTTATGGAATAATTTATCACTGTACTTGCTTCCAAGAATCTCCTTCACTCTTTTTCTTAGCTTCTTAATTCTTCTCTTTCCATAGTTATAGCAGAGTTGATAAGTAGGTGATAATGTATATCGAAGAGCCTCTGAATAAGCTCCTTCTCTCGGTAGGTAAGCATCTTTAACAAGCTTATTAACTGCCTCTTCAAACGTTATCATTCCAGTACTTAGTTCTATGTCTACATAAACTCTGACAGCTCTCCATAAGGCATCATGATATACCTTGAACTTATATTCAGGAGTGTTATTGAACCCTTTCTCAAGCATTAATTCCTCACAATAATGAGCCCATCCCTCAATAGCATCAATAGCTCTAACTATTACTTTTCTAGTAGTATATGGATTGAGTTTCGTATAGATTAGCTGTACATGATGTCCAGGATATGCCTCATGAACGGTTGTATTTGCAATATCATAGATGTTATGGTGCTTAAACATTTCATCAGTAAGTGGCGGTGTTACTAGATAAATACCCGTTAATGACCAGCTAAACGTTTCTGGGGGTATATAAGCTGCAAATGGTATGATAGGTCTTAGATATTCTGGTGTTTCAACTATCATAACCTTCTCACCTAAAGGTATTTCAACTAGATCTCTTTCAATAATGAATTTTCGAGCTTTATCTATGGTTTCTTTATACATTCTAAATACTTCATCCTTAGATCTAGCTCTTTTCTCCCTTATTCTACTGAATGCTTCCTCAATGCTTGAAGCATTCATTTCCTTAGCTGCTTTAATCATCAATTCTTTATATAATTTAGCTTCTTCATAACCTATTCTTCTAAGAGTATTGATATCTTCATCTATGAATCTTAATTTAAGGAGCTTTTCAAAAAGTTCATAACCTATGGGTTTAAAACCGGGTTTAGCTCGACTCTCCATGTCCTTAAGCTTTCCTAACATCTTAGAAATTATGTCCATGGCCTTCTCAGATGCCTCTGAAAGAGAAGGTTTATTATTCCTAATACCAAGATCTTTGACTATATCCATCAATTGTTGAAGCCCTTTACTAACCATAAACACGTACTTAAGCCATAGCCTATATGGCTCATCAACATTTTCTATCGACGTTAGAATCACTTTATCAATAGATTTTAATCTTGATTCCATAGCTTCTAATCTATGTTCAAGAGGTAAATGATCTCTTATTAGGAATGGAAATAACATCTCCCCCACAGTCTCAAAACCTACAGGATACATTCTCCAAAGAGGCCAATCCTCAAGAAATACTAAGAACTCCTTCATTCTCGATAGAACTACATCATAGTCTATGGCTCTAATACCTGTAAGCTTTAGCTTATCTATATTCTCGAGTTCTTTTATGTATTTTTTAATCAATGTGATTCTCAATTCCATACTTTCTCTACTTAAATCAGGAGCTAATAGGTCATATTCGTGAAGACCTAATTCTGTACCTAGAACTGGGTTGAGTTTTAGGAAATCTTTAATCATAGCTTCGATGATTGAGTCAAAGGCCTCATCTTCATATGTAACCATAGATATCCCCAAGATTCTTAGATAAGAAGTAGGTATTAAGCTAAAATAAATGATTACCGGTGTTACTGAGAAATGTTTAATAATTCTAAATATAGTTTCATTTTGACGATGGGAAAGGCGTGATATTATGACTGAAAAACCTCCTTCAAAATATGGAGAGAATTTTAGTAAATGGTTTGATTGGGTTATAGAAGTGGCCGAAATATATGATTATGGACGTTATCCCGTTAAAGGTGTTGGTGTGTGGAGACCTTATGGATTTAAATTAAGGCAGTTAATGCTAAATATAATGAGAAGATTACTTGATGAAACAGGTCATGAAGAAGTATTATTACCACTACTCATACCCGAAAATATTTTCAGAAAAGAAAGTGAACATGTAAGAGGTTTCGAAGGTGAAGTGCTATGGGTTACTAGAGGAGGTTTCGAGGAGTTAGATATTAAACTCGCTCTTAGACCAACAAGTGAAACTGCAATTAGCTATATGGAGAGCTTTTGGTTAAAGAGCTATAGACAACTACCTAAGAAGTATTACCAAGTAGCTAGTATATTTAGATACGAAACTAAAGCAACAAAACCCATGCTTAGAGTTAGAGAAGTAACGACATTTAAGGAAGCACATACGGTTCACGAATCCTTCGAAGATGCTGAACGACAAGTTAAGGAAGCTATAGAGATATACTCTAAGTTCTTTGATGAGTTAGGAATACCTTATTTAATTTCAAAAAGACCTGATTGGGATAAATTCGCTGGAGCCCTATACAGCATTGCATTTGACACATTACTACCTGATGGAAGAGCTCTACAAATAGGAACCGTGCATCACTTAGGTCAAACATTTGCGAAAGTCTTTGAGGTAAGGATTCAGAAAAGAGATGAAACCATAGACTATGCATGGCAAACAAGCTACGGCATTTCAGAACGCGTAATAGCTAGTATTATAGCTATTCACGGTGATGAGAGAGGTCTTATATTACCACCAAATGTAGCACCAATACAAATAGTTATAGTACCAATACCTGGTAAGGATATAGATGAAACTTCAAGAGTTCTAAAAGAGTCTAAGAAAGTTTATGGAGATCTAAAGAGATCAGGATTTAGAGTTAGATTCGATGATAGAATGGAGCTAAGACCTGTAGAGAAGTACTTTGAATGGGAAATAAAAGGTGTTCCAGTAAGAGTTGAAATAGGACCTAAAGAATTAGCAGCAAATACCATAACGCTATTTAGAAGAGATTTAATGGAGAGAATAGAGGTAAATAGAGCAAAACTCATTGATGAAGTTGAGAAACTATTAAACTCGATAACCATTAATCTGAAGGAAAGAGCTTGGAAATGGTTTAGAGAGCACATATTCAGAGTTAGTAGTATAGATGAAGCTAAGCCAATAATTGAGAATAGACAGGGAATAGCGGAGGTGCCATGGTGTGGTAAGGAACTTTGTGGATTGAGAATGAGTGATGAGACAGGTGGGAGAACTCTGGGATCACCCATTAATGGAGAGGAACCTCATGGGAAATCATGTGTAATATGTGGTAAACCAGCTATAACCTATATGAGAATTGCGAAAACTTATTGAATAACCGGTTAGCTTTTTAGGTAAGGTACGAGCTTAGCCGTGGGGTACTCTGAATGCCGAAAAAGAGAGAAAGTCGAGGTAGACATAAAGGTTCTAAGGGTTCAGTAGAGAGAATTCACTGTGATCAATGTGGAGCTCTCATACCTGAAGATAAAGCAATTTGTGTCACTAGATGGTATTCACCTGTAGATCCACAACTTGCAGCTGAACTTGAGAAGAAGGGTGCCATAATATCAAGATACCCTGTAACTAAATGCTACTGTGTTAGTTGTGCTATATTCTTAGGAATAATTAAGGTAAGACCCGAAGCAGAACGTAAGAAGTACATACCACTACAAAAAGTAAAGAAATAGCTTAGGGATAGAGAAAAATAATTATTTATTCCATTAGTAGAACCACTTCCACTGAGGTAATACGTAGTCCTCAAGGCCTGCTAGTTTAACTCCAGCAATAGCTGCTGCATCAACAGTTATTGCCCTTAAATCTTCTCTACTGAATTCTCTTACGGACTTATGGCCACATGCAGCTGCTAATTGTGCGATTTCCTTAGTGACTGCATGAATGGAGTTAGCTATCCACTGGGCTGCTTAATCAATTCCTTTACCGCCACCTAGTTTCTTACGTAGTTCTGGATCTTGTGTACATATCCCAACAGGGCATTTACCTGTTGAGCACATGCCACACATTATACATCCTGCAGCAATTTCAATTGCTGAAACCATAGCAACTGCTAATGCACCAAGAGCTAGTGCTTTAGCTACATCACCTCCATCTCTAAATCCACCTAGTGCTATAATTGCGATGTCTTCACCAGGTCTATGTTCAGCATCTTTGATTGCTCTTACAGCAGCCGAAATTATGGCTATAGTTGGTAATCCTAGATTCTGAATTGCGCGCTGTGGACTAGCACCAGTATCACTGTACTTACCATCTATAGCTACGAAACCTATATCACATAGAGCTGCTGCATACGTCTCTTTATATGCATCACCAGGTCCAAGCTTAATTCCTATTGGTTTTTCATATCCAACAATATCTCTTAATATTTTAATGACCTTCTTGAGATCATCTAGATCCCTTATATCAAGGTGTCTTGCAGGGCTTAAGTAATCAGTTCTTTGGGTATGCCTCTACTATAAGCAATCACATCAGTGACTTTCTCACCTAGTAAGTGGCCTCCGAAACCCAGCTTAGCTCCTTGTCCATACTTAACCTCTATAGCATCGCAATTTAGTATGTATTCTAAAGAGACACCCATCTGCCAGAAGCGAATTGAGTTAGTAGATATCCATTTGGCTTGGAATACTCATATTCTAACCATCTAATACTCTCATCTGATTTCTTCTCTGTTACCATTCCCCAACAGCTTTTCCAGCATTACCAACTATAATTATTGTTCCACCAACCATGTAGAGTCCAATATTGCCTCCAGCATTACCCTTAACTATTATAGTAGCTCCTTTAAGTAAGTGAGCTAGTGCATCTCCAGTATCTTCATAAATAACTATTGTTCCACCATACGCATATATACCTGCACCATAACCTACAGAGCCCTTGACTATAACCTCACCAGCCCAAGCACCATCGGCTAGATAGTTACCTGCATTACCATTAATGACTATTTTAGGTCCTGACTCTCCTCTCTCCTTTTGCTCTCTAGTACATATTAACATAGCAGTGTAATCTCCTACATCTCCATCAACTTCAATTTCTCCCTTAGCAACTCCAGCTGCGAGTCCGTGTATGTGACAAGCATTCTTTACCCTCACCTTTAAGTTCTTCTCTATGGCCTCTCTTATTTTAGTTGACTTCTTCTATCGACATATTCTTAGCAACTATTTCAATAATTTTCAGCTAGAGCCATAACCAACCACCTAGTTAATCGCAAAATAATAGTTCTTACCACTTGAAATTAGGTTTTATTTTAAACGTAGATATATTCAAGTATTGATATTTTATGCATTTATTAAAATACTTCTATTGATTATTATCATTAATAGCAAAGCGTTTAATGTTTAAATATAGCTATTGGAATGAGTAGAAGGGTATTCCATGGAGTATTCTAGAGTATTTATAGTAATATCACCAACAGCTATAGTTCCTAAAGAGCTTGTTAGGGGTATTGCCAGTACTACTCATAGATTAGATGTTATACTAAGATCAGCAATTGCTGCCTTGTCTCAAGGTAATGACATTAGGAGAGATACATTGTTCATAGGCTATGCTAGTAAATCTAATACCGTAATAGAATTGAGAGGTAATGAGCTTAAGGAAATTCCATTCTCAGAAATAGAGCTTCTTAACTTAATTTTAAAAAGATCTATCAGAGGTATCCAACTATATTCATTCTCATTACCAGAATTAAAGAAGTACTTAGAAACACTATGCAAATCAACCATATACCTGAAAGAGAATGGAGAACCTATTGATAGAGTAGATTTAAGAACCATACCTAGACCAATATGCTGGTTCTTGGGAGCACATATAGATGTAGAGCCTCAACAAGAAAGGATACTTGGATTAAACAAAGCTTTAAGAGTCTCTCTAGGTAAAATTAGCTACATGACATACCAATGTATAGTTATAGTCAATAGACTGCTTGACAAAGCTCTTAGTGAAGTATGATTCTAATCCCTAAGCTTCCTACTTACATGATATGCTCTTTGAATAACAGTGATTAGAGAGAGAACGATGAGAATTATCAATAATGCTCTAGATAATACGTAACTAAATGATCTAACTAATAATATAGCTATTACAAAAAGCACTCTTTCACCACGCTCAATAATGCCTACACCCTCGATTTTTATGCCTAGAGATTCTGCTTTAGCTCTCTCATAACTTATTAAATATGATAGTAAGAGAGCTACTAAAGTTAGTAATTGATCTAGGCCAGCCCTAATTAGTGATAAAATATAGAACGTATCGGAAACTCTATCAAAAACAGAGTCTATGAATGATCCAAACCTAGAAACTTTCTTAATAGCTCTTGCAACCATTCCGTCAAGTATGTCCATAAGTGAGGATAGCGCTATGAAAAGTATAGCAATAAAGCATCTCTCCACATTTGATGATGCAGAAAGAAATGCTAGTATGGAGAACAAAACTCCTATGACTGATAAGGCATTTGGAGGAATCTTAAGAAAAACAAGACATTTTACAAATGGTGAAAAGATTTTCTCAACAAAGGCTCTAATCCTTGTTATAACCATCAAAATCCCCTACAAAACATGTTTATGGGCCGTGAATGTTTTGAGCTAGTGATTAGATTATTCTTATTAATCTCTAAATAATTTACAGACCTAGATGAGGAGGAATCCGGGTCTGAGTACTGATGAAAGGTCCGAATACTGATAGGGCTCACCCCACTGAATAGTGATGAGGTGAGTTAGCTATTTGATCTTTACACAAGTTCAAGCCTTATATTAGTATTTATTAATATCCTTTTTAGTTCATGTATAGCATTCATGTCTAGATC